>NZ_PSWC01000020.1:0-75182 GCF_002931535.1 Rathayibacter sp. AY1C6
CCGACCACCACCCGCGCTTCGAGGACCCGGCCTCGATCCGGCGCACCCTCGTCGAGGCCGCCCGCGCCGCACGTCCGGACGCCGAGATCCACGAGGTCGCCGACCCCCGGCGCTCCGCTGACCCGCCGCGAGGCCCGCGAGCGCGAGGGCCGCATCCGGCCCGCCGCACCCGCCGCCGCTCCCGCGCAGCCCTCGGCTCCCGCCCCGGTGCACCCCGCCCCGGAGGGATCGTTCTCGTCCCGCCGCGACCGCCGCGAAGCGGAGGGGCACCGGCTCCGCACCGCGCCCGCCCGCCGCGGGGCCTCCTTCTTCCGCCCGTCCCCGCGCACGCTGGCGCTCGCCGTCTCCGGCGGGCTCGTCGTCGTGGCCGTCGCGTCGAGCCTGAGCCTCACCGTCGGCACCGGCTCCTCGGCCGAGTCGGCCACCGCGACGCCCTCCGCTGCTCCGACCTCGACCAGCGTCGCCGTGCTCCCCGCGACCACCGCCTCCGCCCGGGTCGTCCTCAGCTCCGTCTCCACCACCTCCGGCACCGTCGCCGGCGGCACGAGCGTGACGCTCGAGGGATCGAACCTGGACTCGGTCGCCACCGTGCGCTTCGGCGAGGCCGAGGGCAGCGTCGCGGTCGACAACCCCGACCAGATCACGGTCACCGCCCCTCCGGCCGACGGAGAGGCAGCGGGCGAGGTCCCGGTCGCCTTCTTCGACGCCGACGGTCAGGCCATCACGTTCGACGCGGTCACCGACTCCGCCGCGGCGGTCACCGTCGACGGGACCCCGGCCGACGCGGTGCAGCCGGCCGTCGACACGTCGGGCGCCGCGGAGGGCACGACGGCCGAGGCCTCGACCGACCTCGCCGCCCCGACCGCGACCGCCACTCCCAGCCCCGCCGCGACCGGCGTGCTCGCCAGCACGAAGGTCGTCGCCTCGGCGATCACCTTCGCCTACACGCCCGACCCGGCGATCGAGGCCGCGAAGGCCCAGGCCGCGCTGGACGCGAGCCGCCTGGCCTCGCAGCTCGACTACCTCTCCACCTACTGGAACGACTACAACTCGGCCCAGTACGGCGTGATCTCGGGCAACGACTGCGTCAACTTCACCTCGCAGTCGCTGATCGCCCGCGGCTGGGAGATGGACGGCGAATGGAGCTACTCCTCCTCCGGCGGGTACAGCTCCGCCTGGGCGTCGTCGACAGCGTTCAACGCCTACCTCGCCGCGCACCCCGAGCGCGCGACCGCGATCCCCGACTCCGAGCGGAGCCGGGTGAAGCCGGGCGACATCGTCCAGTTCGACTGGGACGGCTCGGGCGACTGGGACCACACGGGCGTCGTGACCAGCGTCGACGGCGACAGGATCCTCTACTCCTCGCACACCGCCGACAACCACGACCAGAGCATCGACGCGGCCTCCGCCGGCCGGATCATGTTCTGGGGCGTCTGACGCTCGACGCACCCGCTCCACGCACGACGACGGGGCCGCCACCGCTGATGCGGTGACGGCCCCGTCGAGGTTCCGGTCAGATCACTTCTTGAAGACGTCCTTGACGTCCTCGCCGACCTTCTTGGTGTGGGCCTTGGTCTGGTCGGCCTGGCCCTCGGCCTCGAGGCGCTCGTTGTCCGTCAGCTTGCCGACGGCCTCCTTGGCCTTGCCGACCAGGTTCTCGGCTGCGTTGCGGATCTTGTCGTCTGCACCCATGAGGGGCTCCTTCTGTTCGGTGTGACCATCCGCCGGCGGGTGCCGGGGAAGCTGCGGGACCGGG
Organism: Rathayibacter sp. AY1C6; assembly: GCF_002931535.1. Lineage (NCBI taxonomy): Bacteria > Bacillati > Actinomycetota > Actinomycetes > Micrococcales > Microbacteriaceae > Rathayibacter > Rathayibacter sp. AY1C6. The sequence continues at coordinate 1,757 of NZ_PSWC01000020.1, forward strand.
GTCAGGCGACCCGGTCCTCCTTGGAGAAGCCGGCCCGGGCGCTCGAGGCGACCTCGAGCAGGACCGGCAGGCGGGCGCCGAGCAGGGCGTCGAGCGCGTCGACCTCCTGGTGCACGGCGTCGACCACGGTGCGGGGCGAGACGCCGCCACGGGGGAGGACGCGCACCTTCAGCGCGGTCTCGGAGCCGTGGCGGTAGGCCGCGACCGTGACGTCGAGGAGCTCCGTCCGCCCGGCGAGAGCCGTCTCGAGGACGTCCTCCGCGAAGCCGGTCGCGATCTCGATCCCTCCGGCGGGCGTGCCCTCGGCCTCGTCGCGGAGGACGGTGCCGGTGCGGCCGTGACCGTGGGCGAAGGCCATCACCAGCGCGAGGACGATGCCGAGGAGGCAGATCCCGACGACGGCGTAGAGCGGCCACAGGACGGCGGCATCGCTCCAAGCGGTGCCCTCCTCGGGGGAGAGGCGCGAGACCAGGGCCGCGCCCTCGCCGTCGGCGAAGGAGAGGACGGAGTCGCGGACCGGCTGCGAGACGGCGATCAGGACGGCTCCGGCGCTGACCAGCGCGAGCACGAGGCCCACGACGAGCAGGACGAGCCGGTTGACGAAGCGGTTGCTCGTGGTCATCAGATCCTCCCGGAGGTCGAGACGCGGACGGTGGAGCGCGGGGCGGGCTTCGCGCCGATGCGGGCGAGCTCCTCGTCGACGGCGCTCTGCACGGCGTCGCGGTCGACCGCGATGCCGGAGGCGGGGGTCACCTCGACCAGTGCGGTGCGCCGGCCGAGCGAGGCGCGGGTGTCCTCACGGCGGGAGTGGGCGGCCGTGCGGGCTGCCCGAGCCAGGGAGGAGGCGATCACGCCGTCGTCCACGACCACGGCGAGGCGGTCGTCGTCCACGGTGTGGCGGGCCCGGGCCCCGGGCGCCAGTGCGAGCACCAGCAGGACCAGGGCGAGGACGCCCGTGCCGACGGCCACGCCGATGAGGGCGGGGTTCGCCAGCGACGCGACCTCGACGATCGCGCCCAGCAGGGCGGACGGTGCGGCGAGCAGGGGCGCGGCGCCGAGGATCGCGAGCACCGCCTCCGTGCCGACGTAGGCCGCGACCAGGGCGATGAGCACCAGGACGACGATCTGCGCGGCGGAGCGGGACTTGTGGGTCTCGCGACGGAGGTAGCGGCTGTAGCGGGTGTCGGGCGCCGACGGTGCGGGGCTCATGCGACTCTCCTCGTGCTTCGGGTGCGGGTGCCCGTGACCCGGATGTCGATCCGGCTGACGGTGCGCCCGGTCAGCGCCTCCATGCGGGAGGCGATGCGGGTGCGATCGCCGTGCAGGCGCTCGAGCAGGGAGCCGCCGGCCGGGGCGGTGCCCGGCTCGACGACGACCGGCGCGGTCACCGCGAGGGCGAGGCCGCCCCGGTCATCGGAGAGGCGGACGCGGATCGCGGAGACCTCCACGCCCAGCTCCTCGTGGACGATCGCCACGGCGGCGCGCTCGATGGAGCGGACGGTGATGGTGACGGTGCCCGCCACCGGCGATGCGGGACGCGTGTCGAGAGCGGTCACGGTGGGCTCCTAGCGGGAGGTGGTGCGGCCGCGGAACACGTCCACGAGGCTGCGCACGTCGAGGGTGCCGTCGGCGATGCGGGCGATCACGACGCCGAGGGCCATGAAGAGGGCGGTGAGGACGAAGCCCCAGAATCCGAACATCAGGGCCGCGAAGGCGAGGATCGCGCCGACCACGACACCGAGGACGGTGCTGCGGCCGCCGGGGGCGGTGGGCGCGGGGCGCTGGAAGTCGCTCATCGGACGCGGCTCTCGGTGGCCTCGTCGTCCTTGTCGTCGCCGGGGATGTGCACGTCGACGACGGCGACGTTGATCTCGGAGACGGCCATGCCGACCAGCTCGGTGATGGCCTCGGAGACGGCGGCGCGGACGGAGTCGGCGACCTTCTGCATCGGCACGGGGTACTCGACGACGATGGTGACGTCGGCCGCGACCTGGGTCTCGCCGACCTCGACGCTCACGCCCTGGGCGTGGTCGGCGCCGCCGACGGCCTGGCGGATCGCGCCGAAGGCACGGGCGGCGTTGTTGCCGAGGGCGAAGACGCCGGGCACCTGGCGGGCCGCGATGCCGGCGACCTTGGCCACGACGCTGTCGTCGATGACCGTGGTGCCCTGGGCGGTGCCGGAGGTCCGGGAGCCGCCGAGGCTCGTCACCGTGTCGACGGAGCTCTTGTCGACGCGGGTGGTGGAGGGGGTGCGCGTGGTGTCGCTCATGAGGTCTCCTGGACGTCTCATCGGCTGCCGTTGCTGAGCAGACCGGGGTCGAAGGCCCGGCGGGAATCCGGTCGGGCTGTGCTTTCATGAGTGAGACGGAGCCCGGACGGCGTTCGTCACGGTGCTCGGTGGACTTTTTCCTGAGCGTCACCTGAGAGGCGGCCCGAGGCCGCGTGAGCGGAGAGGGAGGAGGCGCCGTGCCCGGACTGGAAGCGGCGAGCGACGCGCTGCTCGCCGAGCGCTCCGCCGAGGGCGACGTGCGCGCCTTCGAGGTGCTCGTCAAGCGGCACCAGTCGATCCTCCGCGCCTACGCCTGGCGCCTCACCGGCTCGCAGGCCGACGCCTCCGACGCCGTGCAGAACGCGCTGATCACGGTCTGGGCGCAGCTCCCGCAGCTCAAGGAGCCGGCGAGCGTGCGCAGCTGGATGATGCGGATCGTCAGCCGCTCCAGCGTCGACCTGCTGCGCCAGCGCCGCCCGACCGACGACGTCGACGCCGTGGAGCATCCCCCGGCCCGAGAGCCCGGCCCGTTCGAGGCCGCCGAGCAGAGCGACGCTATGCGGGCTCTCGCGCACGCCCTGTCCGAGCTGCCGGAGTCGCAGCGGCAGTGCTGGGTGCTGCGCGAGGTCGGCGGGGAGTCGTACAACGAGATCGCCGATCACCTCGGTCTCACGGTGACCGCCGTGCGGGGCAAGCTCGCCCGCGCGCGCGAGTCGCTGGTCGTGGCGATGGAGGACTGGCGATGAGGGAGCAGACGCGATGAACGCGGACCAGGGTCCCGGCGACGGGCCCGAGCGCGCGGGGGAGCACGACGTCGTGCTGCCGCCCGCGCTCGAGCAGGAGGCGGACGCGACGGAGCAGGAGGGCGACGGCATCGGCATCGACGAGCTGAGCGACTACCTCGACCGCGGGCGCACTCCGTACGACCCCGCCATCGAGGAGTCGCCGGAGCACCGGCGCACTCTGCGCGCCCTCGAGCGCGTGCGCGCCCTCTCCGGCGCGCTCATCGACGACGACGCCGCACGCCTGCCCGCGCCGGAGGAGAGCTGGTTCGGCTCGATCCTCACCCAGGTGCGCCGCGAGTCGCGGGCCGGACGCGACATCCCGCTGGCGAGCGTCCAGCCCGACGTGGCGCTCACGATCACCGAGGGAGCGGTCCGCGGACTCGTGCGCGAGGCGGGCGACAGCGTCGCCGGCGTGCTGGTCGGCCGCTGCCGCCTGGTCGGCGACATCGCCGAGCCGGGCGCGGAGGTCGTGGTGGAGCTGACGATCTCGGTCTTCTGGGGGGTGCCGATCGCCGAGGCGGCCCAGCAGGTGCGCGAGCGCGTGCACTCGCGGCTGCTGACCCAGACCGAGCTGCGGGTGTCGAGGATCGACGTCCGCGTGGAGGACGTCTACGTCCCCGGGACGGAGGAGTCGTGAGCGGCCTCGAGGCGGCGGCCCCGGTCGATCCGGTGTCCGCGCTCGCCGCGGAGCTGCGCGCCCTGGACGGCGTCGCGACCCTGATGCCGGCCAGGCCCGAGGTGCGCGACGTGCTCGCGCATGCGGCGACGGCGCTGAGCGCGACCGGGATCGTGGTCGAGCCGCTGGGCACCGCGAGCGGCGGCACGTTCGCCGATCCGGTCCTGGTCCGCGTCGCGGGGGACGAGGTGTCCGTGGCCGTCGACCTCTGCGTGACCGCGGAGGCGTCCGCGCCGGACGTGGCGCGCGCGATCGGAGCCGCGGTGCGCGAGTGGTGCGTCCGGGTGCATCCGGAGCTGCGGCCGCGGGTGACAGTCCGGGTCGCCGCGATCGACTAGCCGGATCGGGGAGCGGGCGCGGCTGTCCGCCGGGCGGGACGTCCCGCCGCGAGGAGCGGAGCCGGGCCGGGCGGTCCCTGCTTCCCTCCTCCGGAGTGCACCCTGCCGACCGGATCGACGGTGCTGCGGTCCGCCCGGGGTCGGTGTCCGCGCCGTCTCCCCCTGAGGAGCTTCCCCCTCAGGCGCGCTCGGCGAGGAACGCGTCCGTCTCGGCCGCCGTCGGCGCGGACACCGCCGCTCCGGCGCGTGTGACCGAGATCGCCGCGGCCGCGCTCGCCCAGCGGGTGAGGGCGACCAGCTGCTCCGGATCGTCGAGCCGTGCTCCCGTGGCGGCGAGCCGGGCCGAGAAGGCGCCGCAGAAGGTGTCGCCGGCGCCGGTGGTGTCCACGGCCTCCACTCGGAAGGCCGGGGTGCGCACCGGCCCGCGGTCGCGGACCGCCACGACGACGCCGTCGGAGCCGAGGGTGACCAGCACGAGCGGCACCAGCGCGGTGAGGGCGGCGGCGAGCGCGTCGTCGTCGGCGGCGGTGATGCCGCGATCGGCGGCGAGCTCGCGGGCCTCGTGCTCGTTGACGATCAGCACGTCGAGCACCGCCAGGAGCTCCTCCGGCAGCGGTCCGATCGGGGCAGCGTTCAGGATCGACACCGTGCCGCCGGCGCGCGCGGCGCGGGCCGCCTCCGTCACCGTCGCTGTCGGGATCTCGAGCTGGAGGAGCAGGGTGTCGGCCGCCGCCACAAGGGCCGACTCCTCGGCGGTCAACCCGACCAGGGCGGCGTTCGCTCCGGAGTCGACGACGATCGCGTTCTCCCCGCGCTCGTCCACGGTGATCTGCGCGGTGCCGGTGCGGACGTCGCCGCGGCGGGCGCGCAGCTCCAGCGGCTCCTCGCCGAGGACCGCGACGAGCCGGTCTCCCGCCGAGTCGCGTCCGAGGCTCGTGACGAAGACGGTGCCGGGCTCGGTCCGTGCGGCCGCGACGGCCTGGTTGAGGCCCTTGCCGCCCGGGAAGGTGCTCGCGTCGAGGGCGAGCACCGTCTCTCCGGGAGCGGGGATGCGGGCGACCCGGTGGACGTGGTCGAGGTTGGCGCTTCCGAGCACGAGGAGGGGCATGCCCTCGACGTTAGAGCACGCGCAAGGGGGTCCGCCGCGGGCTCGGCCGCACCTACGGTGGGGGCATGGAAACTCGAATCCTCGGACGCACCGGCGCCCCCGTCTCCGTCGTCGGCCTCGGAACCTGGCAGCTCGGTGCCGACTGGGGGGACGTCGCCGAGACCGACGCCCTCGCCGTGCTCGACGCCGCGGTGGAGTCGGGGGTGACCCTCTTCGACACCGCCGACGTCTACGGCGACGGCCGCAGCGAGCGGACGATCGGCGCCTACCGCGCGGCGCACCCCGACGCGCAGGTCTTCGTCGCCACCAAGATGGGCCGTCGCGCGGAGCAGATCCCCGCCAACTACGTGCTCGACAACTTCCGCGCCTGGACCGACCGCTCGCGCGCCAACCTCGGCGTCGACACCCTCGATCTGGTGCAGCTGCACTGTCCGCCCACCTCCGTCTACTCCGACGACGCCGTCTACGACGCCCTCGACACCCTCGTCGCCGAGGGCGCGATCGCCGCCTACGGCGTCTCGGTAGAGCGCACGGAGGAGGCGCTGACCGCCATCGCCCGCCCGAACGTCGCGAGCGTCCAGATCATCCTGAACGCGTTCCGCCTCAAGCCGCTCGACGAGGTGCTGCCCGCCGCCCGCGAGGCCGGCGTCGGCATCCTCGCGCGCGTCCCGCTCGCCTCGGGCCTGCTCAGCGGCCGCTACACGACCGAGACCGTGTTCGCGCCGGAGGACCACCGCAGCTACAACCGCGACGGCTCCGCCTTCGACGTCGGCGAGACCTTCTCGGGCGTCGACTTCGCGACCGGCGTGGAGGCCGCGCAGGAGTTCTCCCGCCTCGCCGACGACCACGGCCTCGCCCCCGCGGCGGCCGCGCTCGCCTGGATCATCCAGCAGGAGGGCGTCACCTCGGTGATCCCCGGCGCCCGCTCACCCGAGCAGGCCCGCGCCAACGCGGCCGCCGCCTCCGCCGCGCCCCTCGGCCCCGCCTTCATGGAGGCCGTGAACGCCCTCTACGACACCCACTTCCGCCCCACCGTCCACCCGCGCTGGTAGCCGGCCCCCGCCTCGCCGCCGCTGAGTCGCCCGAAGGCTCGTTCTCCTGGTCGGGAACGAGCCTTCTCGGGCGACTGAGCGCAGCGCCTAGGAGTTCAGCGCCGCGTCCACGATCGTGCGCGCCTCGGCCTGGACCTCGTGCAGGTGGTCGAGGCCGCGGAAGCTCTCGGCGTAGATCTTGTAGACGTCCTCGGTGCCGGAGGGGCGCGCGGCGAACCAGGCGTCCTCGGTGACGACCTTGACGCCTCCGACGGCCGCGCCGTTGCCGGGCGCCTTCGAGAGTTTCGCGGTGATCTCGGACCCGGCGAGGGTCGTCGCCGCGATCGCGTCGCCGTCCAGCTTGCCGAGGGCCGCCTTCTGCGCCTTCGTCGCCACCGCGTCCACGCGCTCGTAGACCGGGTCGCCGAAGCGCTCGGTCAGCTCGCGGTAGAGCGCCGACGGGCTCTTCCCGGTGACCGCCACGATCTCGGAGGCGAGCAGCGCGAGGAGGATGCCGTCCTTGTCGGTGGTCCAGACGGTGCCGTCGAAGCGGAGGAACGAGGCGCCCGCGGACTCCTCGCCCCCGAAGCCGACCGAGCCGTCGACCAGCCCGGGGACGAACCACTTGAAGCCCACCGGGACCTCCCAGAGGCGCCGGCCCAGCGACTCCGCGACCCGGTCGATGATCGAGGAGGAGACCAGCGTCTTGCCGATCGCCGCGTCCTCGCGCCAGCCGGTGCGGTGGCGGTAGAGGTAGTCGATCGCGACGGCCAGGTAGTGGTTGGGGTTCATCAGCCCGCCGTCGGGGGTGACGATGCCGTGCCGGTCCGCGTCGGCGTCGTTGCCGGTGAGGATGTCGAAGTCGCCGGCGCGCGCGACCACCGAGGCCATCGCGCTGGGGGAGGACGGGTCCATCCGGATCTTGCCGTCCCAGTCGAGGGTCATGAAGCCCCAGGCCGGGTCGACCTCCCCGTTCACCACGGTCAGGTCGAGGCCGTGCATCTCGGCGATCAGCTGCCAGTAGTGCACGGAGGCGCCGCCGAGGGGGTCGGCCCCGATCCGCACGCCGGCCTTCCGGATCGCGTCGAGGTCGATGATGTTCGCCAGGTCCGCGACGTAGTGCGTGCGGTAGTCGTAGGTCTCGACCGCGGAGGGCTCGGCCGAGGTCACGCCGCGGTTGCCGTCGGCGATGAGCTCGTTGGCCCGGTCGGCGATCCAGGTCGTCGCGTCGGAGTCGGCGGGGCCGCCGTGCGGCGGGTTGTACTTGAAGCCGCCGTCGCGGGGCGGGTTGTGCGAGGGGGTGACCACGATGCCGTCGGCCCGGTCGGTGTGCGCGGGGTCGTTGTTGTAGCGGAGGATCGCGTGGCTGAGCGCCGGGGTCGGCACGAAGTCGTCGAACTCGTCCACGAGCACGCGGACCTGGTTGCCCACCAGGACCTCGAGGGCGGTGGTGAGGGCCGGGCGGGAGAGCCCGTGCGTGTCGGCGCCGATGAACAGCGGGCCGGTGATGCCCTGCTCGGTCCGGTACTCGACGATCGCCTGGGTGACGGCGGCGATGTGGTCCTCGTTGAAGGCCGTGTCGAACGAGGATCCGCGGTGGCCCGAGGTGCCGAACACCACCTTCTGAGCCGGGTCGGAGACGTCCGGCTTCTTCTCGTAGTACGCCCTCACGAGGGCCTCGACGTCGATGAGATCGGAGGCCTGTGCCGGCTTCCCTGCGCGATCGGTCATGCGGTCCATAGTGGCAGTCCAGCCCCCTCCAGGGGTACCGCGGCTGGCTAGGCTTGCGCCATGCCCGACAGCGCCCCCGAGACCCGTGCCTACAGCTATCTCGGGCCCAGCGGCACGTTCACGGAGGCGGCCCTCGCGCAGGTCCCGGAGGCGCGCGGACAGCTGTGGCGCAGCGTCGCGAACGTGGGGGAGGCGCTGAGCGATCTGGTCACCGGCCGCAGCGACGGCGCGGTGATCGCGATCGAGAACTCGGTCGAGGGCGGAGTGACGGCCGCGCAGGACGCGCTGGCGCGGATCCCGGGGCTGCGCATCGTCGGCGAGTACCTGGTGCCGGTGTCGTTCATCCTGGTCGGCCGCCCGGGGACGAGCCTCGAGGAGGTGCGCACCGTCGCCGCGCACCCCGTCGCCTACGGGCAGTGCCGGGTGTGGCTCGACCGTGAGATCCCCAGCCACGAGCACCTGCCGGCCTCCAGCAACGTCCAGGCCACCGTCGACCTGCTGGGCGGATCTCCCGCGGACGCGGCCATCGCCCCTCCCGGGATCATCGCCCACCACGACGTCGCGGTGCTGGCGGAGCGGATCGGCGACAACCCGAACGCCGTCACGCGCTTCGTGCACGTCTCGCGCTCGCACGCGCTGCCCGAGCCGACCGGCGCCGACAAGACCAGCGTGATCGCCGAGCTCCCGGCCGACCAGCCGGGCGCCCTGCTCGACATGCTCGAGCAGTTCGCGACCCGCGGGGTGAACCTGAGCATGATCCAGTCGCGGCCGATCGGCGACGCCCTCGGCCGGTACCGGTTCGTCATCGACCTCGACGGGCACGTCCAGGACGAGCGGGTCGCCGACGCGCTGATGGGGCTGCGGCGCTTCAGCCCGAAGGTGATCTTCCTCGGCTCGTATCCGCGCGCTGACCGCCGCCCGGTCACCTCCGTGCGACGCTACGACGACGAGGTGTTCCTCGAGGCCCGCGACTGGCTGCGCGGGATCCTCTCCCACGAGCCGGAGGTCGACGATGACCGGGGACGACGATGACGGGTCGCGACGATGACTGACGACGACGAACGGGTCGACCCGCGCTACGACCCGGCCTTCCAGCGCGGGTTCTCGGGACCGGTGGAGCGTCTGAGAGGCGACGAGCGGGCGTTCGCGAGGCCCGGCTCGGGTGCCGCCCCCGGCGCTCCCGCCGCCACGTCCGGAGCCGCCGCTCGTCCCGCGCTCCCGGAGTCGCGCGTGGTCCGCCCCGGCTCCTCGTCCGTGCCCGGACCGCGCCGCATCATGGCCCTGCCCGACATCGCCGGAGCCGCCGAGGGCCGGCGGTCGCACCGCCTCGGCGCCGAGACCGCGCCCGCACCCCTGCCGGAGCCGGCCGCCGACCCCGCTCCCGCTGCTCCCGCCGAGCCCGTGCGCGAGGCGCCCCTGCTGCGGAACCCGTGGCTCCTCGTGCTCCTGCTCGCCGGCCTCGCGGGGACCCTGATCGGCCTCGCGCTCCTCTACGCCGGCTACTCCTCGCCGCCTCCGCCCTACTACGGCGACTCCGACGTGCCCTCGCCCGCGTGGATCCAGCGGCAGCTCCTCTACTACTCCTGCATCCCCCTGCTGGGCTGCCTGCCGGCGTCGCTGCTGCTGGCGGTCGGAGTGGCCGCGCTGCGGTGGCGCGGCGTCGCCGTGCGGCCCCGCGCCGAGGAGCCGCGCGAGTCCGCGCAGCTCCTCGAGGCCGAGGCTCAGACTCCGGACGCGCCGAAGAGCAGGCCGAGGAGGTAGGTCACCAGGGCCGCGCCGTAGCCGATCCCGAGCTGGCGCAGCGCCCGGGCCAGCGGCGGGGCGCCCGAGAGCAGCCCGACGACCGCGCCGGTGGCGAGCAGGGCGATGCCCACGAGCACGCATGCGACGACCACCGCGGCGAGCCCCGTCAGGCCGAGCAGGTAGGGCAGCACCGGGATGATCGCGCCCGAGGCGAAGAAGCAGAAGCTCGACAGCGCCGCGCCCATGCCCGTGCCGATCGACTCGTGCTCGTCGACGTCGGGGTCTCCTGCGGGACCGCCCAGCGTGATGGGGGAGGTGACGGCGCCGCCGCGCAGGCCCGTGAAGACGGAGGCGGCACGCGCGTCGGCCTGCTCCTGGGTCATCCCGCGAGCGCGGTAGACCAGGGCGAGCTCGTTCGCGTCGACGTCCAGATCGGGGACGATGCGGTTCGCGTCGAGGTCCGGGCTGGAGGCCGAGAGCAGCTCGCGCTGCGAGCGCACCGAGACGAACTCGCCCGCGCCCATCGAGAGGGCGCCGGCGAGCAGGCCCGCGATGCCCGTGAACAGGACGACGCCCGTCCCGACTCCGCTCGCCCCCACTCCGAGCACGAGGGCGAGGTTCGAGACCAGGCCGTCGTTCGCTCCGAAGACCGCCGCGCGGAACGTCCCGGAGAGGCGGTTCCGGCCGCGCTCGGCGAGCCCGCGGACGACCTCGCCGTGGATCCGCTCGTCGGCGGCCATGGCTTCGGTGGCATCGTCGTCGTCGGCGTAGGGGGAGCGGGCCTCGGCGCGCTGGATCAGGGCGAGGACGAACACGGAGCCGAAGCGGCGGGTGAGGAAGCCGAGGAAGCGCGTGCGGAGGTCCGGGCGGGGCGCGGGCTCCGCCGCGGAGCCGAGCAGCTCCCGCCAGTGCTCCTCGTGGCGGCCCTCGGCCACGGCGAGCGCGAGCAGGATCTCCCGCTCCTCGCCGGAGCGGCGGCCGGCCAGGTCGCGGTACACGGAGGCCTCGGCGAGCTCGTCGGCGAGGTAGCGGCGCCAGCGGCGCACCTGTGCGGGACTGGGGGTGGGGGCGGTGGTCGCCATGCGATCTCCTGGCTCAGGTCCGCCGACCCGCGCGAGAGGACCGGTCAGGACGTGCGTCGACTGACCGAAGGTCTCGTTCGCCCCGGCCGGAGCCGGGGTGGAGCGCCGGGCCCGGATCGTCCCGGACCAGCATGTCGACGCGCCTCGTCGTCCGCTCGGCGGACGGTGGGAACTACTCCCCTTCGCGGGGACCACCGTAGCCGAGATCGGAGGAGAACGCCCGGCCGATCCGCGGGCCGTCGGGCGGACGTCCGCCCGGCCCGGGCCGGAGCGTCGTCGCGGACGCTCGCCCCGGGTCAGAGCGAGGCGGTCGCCCGGGCGGCGCGGCGGGCCTGGCGCTCGTGCTCGGCGTCCAGGAGCGTGCGCGTGGCGGGGACCGCCAGGAACTCGACCAGGGTGTCCGTCTCCTCGACGATGCGCTCGGCGCGGTCGAGCGGGTCGGTGCGCAGGAGGCGGCGGGCGGCGGACGCGACGTGCGCCGGCTTCGCCGCCAGGGCGCGCACGCGCTCGTCGACGCGGCCGGCGAGGTCGGCGCGCGGCACGACCTCGGTCACGAGCTGCCACTCCAGCGCCTCGGCCGCGCGGACCGGGCGGCCCGACAGCACGAAGTCCAGGGCGCGGCGGCGGCCGACGACGCGGGGGAGCGCGGCGGTGACTCCGACGTCCGGGACGAGCCCGACGTCGCCGTACGCGCTGAGGAAGAGGGCGGCGGGAGTCGCGATCACGATGTCGGCGGCCAGAGCGAAGGCGATGCCGGCGCCGGCGACCATGCCGTCGATCGCGCAGACGACGACGGCGCGGCTGTCCTCGAGCAGGCGGATCACCTGGGCGGTCGTGGTCGCGACGTCGCGCAGGTAGTGGTCCGGGTTCTCGGACCCCATGATCGCCGAGATGTCGCCGCCCGTGCAGAACGCGCGGCCGGCCGCGGCGATCACGATGACGGAGCAGCCGGCGTCGGCGTCGAGGTCGGCGACGGTGCTCAGCAGCAGTCGCGCGGTGCCGAGGTCGATCGCGTTGAGGGCGTCGGGGCGGTTGAGGGTGATCCGGGCGACGGAGCCGTCGCGCTCGAGGACGACGCCGGGGGTCGCGTCGATGAGGGGGGTGGCGTGCATGGGAGAGCCTTCAGGGGAGCAGGGGTGTCGAACGCGGGGGGACGTTCTCGGGGGGACGACTCACATTCGCAGCCGTCCGCGCGATCGGATGCCTCCTCGCGGCCGATGCTCAGCCGGTCCCGGGGGTACGCGCGGGCGGCGGCCCGTCCCGGCCCTCCTCTACACTGCTGGGGTGATTGATCCCGTACTTCTGCGCGAGAACCCGGACGTCCTGAAGCGCTCGCAGGAGGCGCGCGGCGACTCCGTCGAGCTGGTCGACGAGGCGCTCGAGGCCGACCGCGTGCGCCGTGCGGCGATCACCGAGGCGGAGCGGCTCCGGGCCGAGCAGAACGCCTTCGGCAAGACCGTCGCCAAGGCTCCGAAGGACGAGAAGGCGGCCCTCGTCGCCGAGGCCCAGCGCCTCGCCGCCGCCGCCAAGCAGGCCCAGCAGGAGGCGTCCGAGGCCGACGACGCCTTCACCGTGCTGGTGAAGCGCATCGCCAACCCGATCATCGAGGGCGTCCCCGCGGGCGGCGAGGAGTCGTTCGAGCTCGTCAGGACGGTCGGCGAGCGCCCCGTCTTCGACTTCGCCCCGCGCGACCACCTCGAGCTCGGCGAGCTGCTGGACGGCATCGACATGCAGCGCGGCGCGAAGGTCAGCGGCGCGCGCTTCTACTTCCTCAAGGGCCTGGTCGCCCGCCTCGAGATCGCGCTGATGAACCTGGGCCTCGAGAAGGCGCTCGCCGCCGGCTTCACCCCGCTGATCACGCCGACCCTCGTGCGCCCCGAGATCATGGACGGCACCGGCTTCCTCGGCGAGCACGACGACGAGGTGTACCGCCTCCGCGACGACGACCTCTACCTCACCGGCACCAGCGAGGTCGCCCTCGCCGGCTACCACGCCGACGAGATCCTCGACCTCTCCGGCGGCGCGAAGCGCTACGCGGGCTGGAGCACCTGCTACCGCCGCGAGGCGGGCTCGGGCGGACGGGACACCCGCGGCATCATCCGCGTGCACCAGTTCAGCAAGCTCGAGATGTTCGTCTACACCCTCCCCGAGGACGCCGAGGCGGAGCACGCGCGCCTGCTCTCGTACCAGGAGGACGTCCTGCAGAGCCTCGGCCTGCACTACCGCGTCATCGACACGGCGGCCGGCGACCTCGGCCAGAGCGCGGCGCGCAAGTTCGACGTGGAGGCGTGGGTCCCCACGCAGGAGACCTACCGCGAGCTGACCTCGACCTCGAACTGCACCACGTTCCAGGCCCGCCGCCTCGACACCCGCTACCGCACCGAGTCGGGGAGGACGGCTCCGGTCGCAACCCTCAACGGCACGCTCGCGACCACCCGCTGGATCGTCGCCCTCCTCGAGACCCACCAGCGGGCGGACGGCTCGGTGCTCGTCCCCGAGGCGCTGCGGCCCCACCTCGGCGGCCTCGAGGTGCTCGAGCCCGTCGCATGAGCGCGGCCCGCGCCTCCGGCCGCCGCCTCGTCGCCCTCGACATCGACGGCACCGTCATGCACGAGGACGGCACCATCACCCGCGCAGTGACGGACGCGATCACCCGCGTGGCCGCCCAGGGCGACGAGGTGATGCTCGCCACCGGGCGCTCGCCCTCCTCCACCCTGCCGGTCGTCGAGCGCCTCGGGATCTCGCCCGAGTACGTGATCTGCTGCAACGGAGCGGTCACGCTCCGCCGGGACGAGTCCGGTGCCTACGTCCCCGAGACGGTCGAGACCTTCGACCCGACGGAGGTCCTGGAGACCATCCGCCGCTCCCTCCCCGACGCGCATTACGCCGTCGAGGACGCGGACGGCGCCTTCTTCTACACCGAGGCGTTCCCGGGTGGTGCCGTGATGGGTGCCGAGACGACCCACGTCCCCTTCGAGGAGCTGCTCGGTCGGCTGTGCACCCGCGTCGTCGTGATCTCGCCCGAAACCGGCATCGAGGAGTTCACCTCGCTGGTCGAGGAGATGGGCCTGCACCAGGTCAGCTACGCGATCGGCTGGACCGCCTGGCTCGACATCGCCCCGCACGGCGTCAACAAGTCCACCGCGCTCGAGGTCGTCCGCGAGGAGCTGGGCATCGAGCGGAGCGACGTGGTCGCGCTGGGCGACGGCCGCAACGACATCGAGATGCTCACCTGGGCCGCCGCCGAGGGCGCAGGGCTCGCGATGGGGCAGGCGCCCGACGAGGTGCGGGCCGTGGCCTCCGCCGTGATCCCCTCGGTCCACCAGGACGGCGTGGCGATCGCGCTCTCGGCGCTGCGCTGACCACGGTCCCGCGCGCTCGGCGGTTACTATCGGGTGTCGCTCCTGCGGGAGCGGCCGGGAGGGCTGTCCGAGCGGCCGATGGAGCCAGTCTTGAAAACTGGTGGGCGGAAACGTCTCGTGGGTTCGAATCCCACGCCCTCCGCCACGCCGTCCGCCGCGCCGTCCGCCACGCCGTCCCGTTCTTCGCGTCGCTTCCCGCCGGCGCCTTCCGACGCCAGTCCTGGCGCGCGACGACTGAGGGCCGCCCGCTCTCCTTCGGAACGCGCCACCCCTCTGTATAGGATTGCGCGACGCCCGGGATCGACGCCCGGCCCTCACCTCCGCACCACTGACGCCTCGACACCGGGAGACGGATGCGCCGCACGGGCCCTTCGACACAGACTCGCGACACTCCGCGCACGCCGCGCCCCTTCGTGCGGCACGGCCGCCAGAAGCGGCACACCCTCGCGCGGACCCTGGTGAAGGGAGCCGCCCTCGTGGGCGGTGTCGGCGTGGTCGCCTCGGTGTCGGTGGTCGCGATCGCGGCGACGCTGATCGTCCAGTCCGTGCAGCCCTCGGTCGACCTGCACCCGGGCGCGGCCGGCTCCAGCGTCGAGGCCGGAGGCGCCCCGGAGATCGGCGCACTGGAGGGCGGCTTCAACGTCCTCGTCGTCGGCAGCGACTCGCGGAAGGGCCAGGGCGACGCCTACGGCGACCCCGATGAGGAGACGAGCGTCCTCAACGACGTCAACATGCTGATGCACGTCTCGGCCGACCACAGCAACGCGACGGTCGTGAGCTTCCCCCGCGACATGTACGTCGACATCCCGGAGTGCGTGAACGCCGCCACGGGTGAGACGATCCCCGCCCGGTACGACACCAAGATCAACGAGGCGATGGGCAGCGACGTCAGCCTCGGCTGCGTGGCGGGGGTCGTCGAGGACCTCATGGGCGTCCGGGTCGACTACGGCGCGGTCGTGCAGTTCAACGGCGTGATCGAGATGTCGAACGCGGTCGGCGGAGTCGACGTCTGCGTCGCGACCGAGATCGCGGACCCCTACACGAACACCTACCTCGAGCCGGGCGTGCACTCGCTCGAGGGCATGGCGGCGCTGCAGTTCCTCCGCAGCCGCCACGGCATCGGCGACGGCAGCGATCTGACCCGCATCAGCAACCAGCAGGTCTTCCTCTCGGCGCTCGTGCGCCGGATCAAGAGCGCGGACACCCTCCTCAACCCGGTCGCGCTCTACGGTCTCGCGAAGGCGGCGCTCGGCAACATGACGCTCTCGACCGGTCTCGACAACGTGAACACGATGGTCCAGATGGGACTCGCGCTGAAGGACGTCGACCTCGCGGACGTCGTCTTCGCGCAGTACCCGACCGGGGCGACTCCGAGCGGGGTGGAGCCGGACCGCACCGCGGGCGACGTCCTGGCGAGCGCCCTGCAGACCGATCAGCCGATCGCCATCACCGGCGGCACGGGCGCCGGCGCGACCGTGGAGGGCGAGGCGGCGGCTCCGGCCGACACCGCCGCTCCGTCGGGCCCGGCGACCGCGGATCCGCTGGCGACGGCCGAGGCGGCACCCGGCACTCCTGCAGCGACTCCCGAGGACGGATCCAAGGTTGCCCTGCCAGAATCGGTCACCGGCCAGAGCGCCGACCAGCAGACCTGCTCGGTCGGCTTCTTCGGCTGAGCCGAGGGCGGGCGGCACCACGGGTGCTCTCCACCTCGCGCGCTGACTCCGGGACGACACGCGTCCCGCAGCCGAGAGAGAGTACGACCCGATGAGCGAACGCGCGTCCACCCGGACCACAGCAGCACGGCACGGCCGCCTGCGCCGCCCGAGCGGCGTGCGCTTCGCCGCGCGGATCCTCGCGGCCTGCGTGGGCGTCGGCGTGCTCAGCGCGGTCTGCATCGTGGCGATCGCCGCCTCGCTGATCGCCGGGAGCGCGCGTCCCTCCGTCGACCTCGGGATCGATTCGGGCGGGGGCGACGTGCCCGGGATCGGGGCGATCGAGGGCGGCGTCAACATCCTGCTCGCCGGCAGCGACAGCGCCGACGGATCGGCCGCCGGGGCCTACGGCGAGCGTGCCGAGAACCTCAACGACGTCACGATGCTCATGCACATCTCGGCCGACCACTCGACCGTGGAGGTCGTCAGCTTCCCCCGCGACCTCTACGTCCCGATCCCCTCCTGCACCGACCCGGCCACCGGCGCCGTCTCGGACGCGGTGGACTCGGCGAAGATCAACACCTCGCTCGAGGCCGGCGGGCTGGCGTGCACCGTGCAGACGGTCGAACAGCTGACCGGGCTCGAGATCCCCTACGCGGCGCTCATCCAGTTCGAAGGCGTCATCGAGATGTCGAACGCGGTCGGCGGAGTGGACGTCTGCGTCGCCACCCCGATCCAGGACGAGTACACGGGCCTGAACCTCGACGCGGGCACGCACACGCTCGTCGGCGCCGAGGCGCTGGCGTTCCTCCGCACCCGGCACGGCGTCGGCGACGGCAGCGACCTCACCCGCATCTCGAGCCAGCAGGTGTACCTCTCATCGCTGGTGCGCAAGGTGAAGAGCGCGTCGACGCTCTCGAACCCGGTGAACCTCTACGGCCTCGCGAAGGCGGCCGTCTCGAACATGCAGCTCTCGACCTCGCTCGAGAACGTGAACACCCTCGTGTCGATCGGCCTCGCGGTGAAGGACGTCGACCTCGCGAACGTGGTCTTCGTGCAGTACCCGACCTTCATCGACGGCAACGGCGTGTACCCGAGCGAGGACGCGGCGTCCGCGCTGAACGCGGCTCTCCTCGCCGACCAGCCGATCGCGTTGAGCGGCACCACCGGCGGCGGCTCGCAGTCGACGGGGGAGGAGCCCGGGGCGACCGGCGCTCCGGCGGCCACGGAGTCGCCGGCCACCGACGCCCCCGCGACCGACGCCCCCGCGACGAGCGCACCCGACGGGCCGGTCACCCTTCCGAGCGACGTCTCCGGGCAGACCGCGCAGCAGGAGACCTGCACCATCGGCCGGCCCCTGTCGGACCAGTAGGCGGCTTCTCGCCCTCCCGCGGAGGGGCGGGCGCCCGTGTCGCGAGGCCCTCGCGCGTGCGGTTATGATGGTCGTCGTGCGTCCGCCAGCGGGCGCTCAGGAGTCGTCGCATAGTCCGGTCGAGTGCACCACCCTGCTAAGGTGGAGAACCCTTTATTGGGTTCCGTGGGTTCAAATCCCACCGACTCCGCATCGTCCGAAGGCCCCGCTCAGGCGGGGCCTTCGTCGTTCCCGGCGGTGCCGGTGCCTGCCGCAGTACCGGCGTCTCCCGGCGGTGCCAGTGTCGCCGCAGTGCCGGGGTCTCGCGGTGCCGGAGCCCTCCGGCCGGCGCTCCGTCGCTCGCGCGCGGCGTCGGCGGCCCAGGCGACCCGACGCCCCGGCCGCCCGGGATCCGCCGCCGATCCGCCGGGCGGGTGCGCTCCCGGAGCGGCTACCCTGATCGGATGCCCAGCCCGATCCTCGACGCCCTGTCCGCCCCTCCCGCGCGGAGGGACGTCGCCTCGATCCGGGGTGCTCTCGCCGAGGTCGCGATCGGCGACTCGGTGCGCGTCCTCGTCCGCTCACCGCGCTACGGCCTCTACGGGATCGAGGGGGTCGTCCGGCAGGCCGTCGGCGGCGAGCTCGTCGTCGCGGACGTCTTCCTCGGCACGGGGACCGAGATCCAGAGCATCGCCCTGGCTCCGGACGCCGACGAGGTCGGCGGGGAGCGCTCGGCCGAGGGGCTCGAGCACGGGGATCCGGTGCGCGTGGCGTTCTCGACTCCGGCGCTCGGGTCGTTCACGATCACGGGCCCGCTGACGGCCGGCGGCCGCGACGGGTTCCTCCTCGTCGGCAGCTGGATCGTCGCGGACGGCGGCGAGCCCGGCCGCCACGTCGACCGCATCGAGCGCCTGACGGACGTCGGCGTCCACGAGAAGCACGTCCCCGGGCGCCGCTCCGCGGTCGAGGAGTAGCCCCTCAGCTCTGGCAGTGCGGGCACCAGTAGGTGACCCGCAGCTGCAGCTCGTCGTCGCCGAGCTCACCGCGCTCGATCGGAGTGCCGCAGCGCCGGCACGGCTTGCGGTCGCGGCCGTAGACCCAGAGCTGCTGGCCCGGGCGCAGGTTGCCGGTCGTCGTGCGCTCGATCCGCTCGCGGTTCATGGTGATGAGCCGCTTCGCGAGCGCGATGGTGCGCACGAGGTCGCCGCTCCCGCCGACCGGGCGCGTGGGCAGCACGCCGCGCAGGAAGCACAGCTCGGCGCGGTAGACGTTGCCGAGTCCGGCCATGATCCGCTGGTCGAGCAGCGCGAGCCCGATCGGCCGCTCCGGATCGGCGGACAGGCGCCGCAGCGCCTCGTCCGCATCCCAGTCGGCGCCGAGCGGATCGGGGCCGAGGTAGCCGACCACGTCCTCCTCGGCCGAGCGGGGGACGATCTCGAGGAGTCCGAGCTCGAAGCCGACCGCCTGCCAGTCCTCGGTCTCGAGGACGATCCGGGCCTGGAACGCCGGCCGGTGCCACTTCGGCCGCTCGCCTCCGCCGCGGGCGTAGAGGTGCCAGCTCCCCTCCATCTTGAGGTGGGAGTGGATCAGCGCGTCGCCGACCCGCATCAGCAGGTGCTTGCCGCGGGGGACGACCTCGTCGATCGTCTCGCCGGTGAGGTCGACAGTCGCGTACTTCGGCACGCGGACGTCGCACCGGGTCAGGACCTCGCCGTCCAGCGCCTCGGCGAGGTTGTGGGCGGATCGGTAGACGGTGTCACCCTCGGGCACGCGGGCTCCCTCCGGCGCTCACGAGCGCATCCTCAGGCCGCGCGGATTCGCGACGAAGCCGGCGGCGACGAGGGCGTCGCCGAAGGGCGTGCCGAGCGCGAAGACGCCGTCGATCTTCTCGACGGTCAGCTTCTCGACCCCGCGGGAGCGGACCAGCTGCGAGAGGGCGCCGGCCGCGTCGGCGAGGGCCGCCTCGTCGGCGGTGAAGGTGAGGGCGGTCTTGCCGCCGCGCTCGAGGTAGACCGCGAGCGCTCCGTCGACGACGGCGACCAGCGCGCCGGCCTTCCGACCGGGGCGGTGCCCCTCGCCCTGCGGCCACGGCAGAGCGGCGCCGAACGGATTGGCGGGGTCGGTCGCCGCGAGCGCGAGCACCGGACGTGAGCGCTCCTGCGCCTCGTCCTGCGGGGCGAACGTGCGGAGCCGGTCGACGCTGCCGGCGGTGCCGAACTGCGCTGCTCCCAGCTTCTCGATGAAGTAGCCCCTCCGGGCGCGGCCCTGCTGCTCGAAGCCGCTCAGCACCTTGTAGGCGAGGGCGAAGCCGCCCAGGACGCCCTCGGCCTGCACGGAGCCGCGGGTGACGATCCCGTACCGCTCGAGCAGCGTCTCGCCGAGCGCGTGCCCGCGGATCGTCGCGTCCGACTCCGCGAGCGGCACGATCGACCAGCGGCCGCCGGCGGTCGGCGGCCCCACGCGGGTGGCCATCGTGGGGCGGGCGGTCATCCGGCCCCGGGGCGCGCGGGCGCGGGCGGGGGCGCGCGGCTGGCGGTGCGCGCCGCCGGTCGAGCCGACGAGGGTGCGCAGCGGCGCCAGGGTGTCGTTCGTGACGAGCCCGGCCCAGACCAGCTCCCACAGGGCCTCGACGAGGCCCGCGTCGTCGGTGGAGCCGACCGCGTCGGAGAGCTGGCGGAAGAAGTAGCCGCCGCCCGAGCCGAGCACGCCGACGATCTCCTGCTGAAGCTCGGTCAGGGTCACGGACTCGGCGGCGGGGACGGGGAGGGTCAGCCCTGCCGTGTCGGCGAGATGGAGGCTCACCCAGCCGTCGTTGCCGGGCAGGGTGCCCGCGCCGGCCCAGAGGACCTCGCCGGTCGCGGTGAGCTCGTCGAGCATCGCGGGGGAGTAGTCGCGCACCCGGGCGGGCAGGATCAGCGACTCCCAGGCGGACGCGGGGATGGGCGCGCCGGCCAGCTGGTCGATCACGGAGGCCACGCCGTCGATACCGCGGAGCGAGCCGCCGACGTGCTGCCAGGCGGGGAGGAAGCGGGCGTACGCGGCCGCGTCCACCGGCTCCACCTCCTTGCGGAGCGCGGCGAGAGAGCGGCTGCGCAGGCGGCGCAGCACCTCGGCATCGCACCACTCGGTCCCGGTGCCTGTGGGGCGGAACTCGCCCTCCGAGACGCGGCGCTCGCCCGCGAGGCGGCGCAGGGTGTCGGTGACGACCGCGACGCCGAGGCCCAGGCGGGTGGCGACGGCGGCGGCGGTGAAGGGGCCGTGGGTGCGCGCGTAGCGGGCGACGAGGTCGCCGAGCGGATCGCGGACGGGGTCGATGAAGGCGACGGGGACGCCGATCGGCAGGGGCACGCCGAGAGCGTCGCGGAGCCGGGAGGCGTCCTCCATCGCGGCGTACCGCTGCTCACCGCCGAGGCCCACGGGCAGGACGCGCTTGGCCTTCACGAGCGCGGCCACGTCGGCCTCGAGCACCGCGCGCTCGATCGCGGGCGCCTTCGCGACGTCCGCCGAGGCGACCGATTCGTCGACCAGGCGCTCCCCGAGCTCGTCGAGCGTCAGCGGGCCGAGCAGCCGGAGCAGGTCGGCGGCGCCCTCGAGCCCGCGGAGGCGGCGCTCGGGCTCGACGCGCTGCAGCTCGCGCTCGATCTGCGCGAGGACGGCCGGGTCGAGCAGCTCGCGCAGCTCCGCCCGGCCGAGCAGCTCGCCGAGGAGCGTCGCGTCGACCGAGAGCGCCGCCGCGCGGCGCTCGGCGAGCGGGCTGTCGCCCTCGTACATGAAGGCAGCGACGTAGCCGAAGAGCATGGACCGCGCGAACGGACTGGCGGTCGGCGTCTCGACCTCGAGGATCCGCAGCTCGCGCCCGTCCAGCCGTGCGGCGAGCCGGAGCAGCGCGGGCAGGTCGTAGACGTCCTGGAGGCACTCGCGGACGGTCTCGAGGATGATCGGGAAGGTCGGGTAGGTGCGGGCGACGTCGAGCAGCTGCGCCGCCCGCTGCCGCTGCTGCCAGAGCGGGGAGCGCTTGCCCGGGTTGTACCTCGGGAGCAGGAGCGCCCGCGCCGCGCACTCGCGGAACCGGGCGGCGAAGAGGGCGGAGCCGCCGACCTCGCTCGTGACCAGCTGCTCCAGCTCCTCGCGCTCGAACAGGAACAGCTCGGAGCCCGGCGGCTCCGACTCCGTGTCGGGGATCCGCACGACGATGCCGTCGTCCCCGGCCATCGCCGCTCCGTCGACCCCGTGCCGCTCGCGGACGCGAGCGCCGATGGCGAGCGCCCACGGCGAGTGCACCTGCATCCCGTACGGGGAGTGCAGCACCAGCCGCCAGTCGCCCAGCTCGTCGCGGAAGCGCTCGAGCACGAGGGTGCGGTCGTCCGGGATCTGCCCGGTGGCCAGGCGCTGCTCGTCGAGGAAGGAGAGGAGGTTGTTGGTCGCGTACTCGTCGAGCCCGGCCGCCGTGCAGCGCTCGCGGGCCGTCTCGGGGGCGGCGGCGCCCACCTCGCGGGTGAACGCCCCGATCGCCTCGCCGAGCTCGGCGGGGCGCCCCTGCGAGTCGCCCTTCCAGAACGGGAGGCGCCCGGGCTCACCGAACGCCGGCGTCACGATCACGCGGTCGTAGGTGATCTCCTGGATGCGCCAGCTGGTGGCTCCGAGCGCGAAGACGTCGCCGACGCGGGACTCGTAGACCATCTCCTCGTCGAGCTCGCCGACGCGATTGCCGGTCGAGCCCGGCTCGCCGACCATGAACACGCCGAAGAGCCCGCGGTCGGGGATGGTGCCGCCGCTGGTGACGGCGAGGCGCTGGGCGCCGGGCCGGCCGGTGAGCGTGTTCGCGTCGCGGTCCCAGACGAGGCGCGGCCGCAGCTCCGCGAACTGGTCGGAGGGGTAGCGGCCCGAGAGCAGGTCGAGGGTCGCCTCGTAGGCGGAGCGGGGCAGGGACACGAACGGGGCGCTGCGGCGGACGGTGTCGAACCAGTCGTCCACGTCGAGGCTCTCGAGGGCCGTCGCGGCGACGGTCTGCTGCGCGAGGATGTCGAGCGGGTTCGCGGGGACGGCGATCGCCTCGATCAGGCCCGAGCGCATCCGCTCCGTCGTCACGGCGGAGTGGAGAAGGTCGGCCCGGTGCTTGGGGTAGAAGGACCCGCGCGAGACCTCGCCGACCTGGTGGCCGGCTCGACCCACGCGCTGCAGGGCGCTCGCGACCGAGGGCGGCGTCTCGACCTGGACGACGAGGTCGACCGCGCCCATGTCGATCCCCAGCTCGAGACTCGAGGTCGCGACCACGCAGCGCAGGCGGCCGGACTTCAGGTCGTCCTCGATGATCGCGCGCTGCTCCTTGCTCACCGAGCCGTGGTGGGCGCGTGCGAGCAGCGGCTCCTCGTCGGGCGCGGACTGCCCGCTGCCGCTCGTGCCCCCGGCCGCTCCCATCGCCTCGGCCGGGGAGCGGCGGACGGAGGAGGAGGCCGCCTCGGCGAGCAGGGCCCCGACGGCGACGGGCTCGCCCGCCTCGCGCGCCCGCTCCGCGGCGAGCTCGCGGCGCTCGGCGTAGATCTCGTTGAGCCGGGCGGTCAGCCGCTCGGCGAGGCGGCGGGAGTTCGCGAAGACGATGGAGGAGGTGTGCGCGAGGACCCGGTCGACGATCGACTCCTCGACGTGCGGCCAGATCGACCCGCTCTGCGGACCGGTGGCCCCCATCGTCGATCCGTCCTGCGGAGCCGCCGTCCCCAGCTCGGACATGTCCTCGACCGGGACGACGACGCTGAGGTCCCACTGCTTCTCGGACGCCGGAGCCACGATCGCGACCGGGGAGCGGCCGGCGAGGAACCGGGCCACCTCCTCGCGCGGACGCACCGTCGCCGAGAGGCCGATGCGCTGCACCGGCTTCGGGAGCAGGGCGTCGAGCCGCTCGAGGGAGACGGCGAGGTGCGCCCCGCGCTTGGTCGACGCGACCGCGTGGACCTCGTCGACGATGACCGTCTCGACGCCGCGGAGCGACTCGCGCGCCGCCGAGGTGAGCATGAGGTAGAGCGACTCGGGGGTCGTGATCAGGATGTCCGGCGGCGTCTTCTGCAGCACGCGCCGCTCGGCGGCGGGCGTGTCTCCCGACCGCACCCCGACGGTGACCGTGGCCGGCGCGCTGCCGATGCCCTCGGCGCTCAGCCGCAGCGCCGTCTGGGTGACGCCGACGAGCGGCGAGCGGAGGTTGCGCTCGACGTCGACGCCGAGAGCCTTCAGCGGCGAGACGTAGAGCACGCGCGTGCGGTGCTGCGGATCCTCCGGCGGCGGGCCCTGCACGAGCCGGTCGATCGCCCAGAGGAAGGCCGAGAGCGTCTTGCCGGAGCCGGTGGGAGCGACCACGAGGGCGTGCGCTCCACTCGAGATGGCCGACCAGGCGCCCTCCTGGGCGGCGGTCGGCGCCGGGAACGCGCCCTCGAACCACGCGCGCGTGGCGGGGGAGAAGCGCTCGAGGACGTCCGGCATGCATCCATCCTCCCTGCCACCTCCGACATTGCCGGGGCCGCGGCCCGGGGGCGAGCCCTTGACGCGGGGGAGCCCGTCCGTCAGGCGAAGCCGAGACGCACGAACGTGCCGATGTCGGCGAGCTCGGCCTGCCCGACTCCGTGGGCGACGCCCTCGTAGACCCGGGCGTCGAGCGACGTGTGCTCCGGGAACCAGGCCGCCGCGTCCCGCACGAGCTCCTCCGGGATCACCGTGTCGAGCGTCCCGCGGCCCCAGAACACCGGCGGACGCTCGCGGGCGAGCCGCTCGTCCGCGTCGTCGCCCTCGGCGAGCGGGACCACGAACCCGGACAGGGCGACCGCGAAGGCGAAGCGGCCCGGCGCGCGCCGCAGCAGCTGCACCGCCAGCGCGGCGCCCTGGGAGAAGCCCAGCAGCCCCACCGGGCCCGGGTGCTCCAAACCGTCGAGCCACTCGATCACCCCCGCCGCCGCCGCTTCGACGGCCTCGGGATCGGCCCGCGGCTCGTCCGGCACCAGCGGGACACGGAGGGGCCACCACGCGTTCGCCCCGCCGCCCAGGGCGAGAGGCGCCCGGAGGGACGCGAGGACCGGCTCCAGCGGCAGGTAGGCGCCGAGCGAGAACAGGTCCCCCTCGTGCGAGCCGTAGCCGTGCAGCAGCACCAGGAGGGGCCTGCCGACGCGGTCGCGCTCGGAGGAGGACCACAGCACCGCGTTCGCGTCGATTCCCATCGCACCATCATCCCCCTGAGTGCGGGATCGCCGCCGCCGGTCGGAACACCAGCCGCGAAGGGTGAGAATGGCTGCATGAGCGTGCGCACCCCTGACCCGAACTCCGGGTGGCTGTCCGACGACGAACTCGCCGAGATCCGCCGGCGGCTCCCGCTGCTGTACGTGGAGGCCGTGCCCGTCCGGGTCGACGGGCTCGGGCAGGTCACCGAGGTCGGCGTGCTCCTGCGCGCGACCCCCTCCGGCCAGATCACCCGCACGATCGTCTCGGGCCGCGTGATGTACGGCGAGACGCTGCGCGACGCGCTGTTCCGCCACCTCGAGAAGGATCTCGGCCCGATGGCCTTCCCCCTCCTCCCGGCGAGCCCGCTCCCCTTCCACGTCGCCGAGTACTTCCCGATGCCCGGCATGGGACCGTTCACCGACGACCGCCAGCACGCGGTCTCCCTCGCCTACGTCGTCCCCGTCACCGGCACCTGCGACCCCCGCCAGGACGCCCTCGAGCTCACCTGGATGACCCCCGACGAGGCCTGCTCCGACGCGATCTCCGCCGAGATGGAGGGCGGGCGGGGCGCGCTGATCCGCGCCGCGCTCGCTTCCGTCGGCCGCCTGTCCTAGCGGCGCGGATCGGCCGCGGTGCTTCCTGCGCCGATAGCGGCGCGCCGCGGTCGGCTCGCAGGGACAGCAGGCCGGCTGGAGCATCGTGCGTCCGCCTGGACCGATTCGCCGGCACGCGACTCGGCCGTTCGGCTCGTGGATCCGGCAACCACGGGACCTCTGTGACCGGGCGAGGAGAGGCGGCGCCCCTGCGCGGGACTCCGCTCGAAGAGGTGAAGCGGGAACGACGAAGGGCCGGGGCCCGCGACCAGTAGTCGCGGGCCCCGGCCCTTCGTGATGTCGGCGTCCTGATCAGGACGAGCGCTGAGGTGCGATCACCGAACGCTCAGCCCCCGGTCGCGACATGCTCTGCGTATCGCAACCGTGCTTGAAGCCGACCGCGGTGCGCCGCTCCGCGGCGCACAATCGGACTCAGCCCTGCGCGCGGCGGCCGCCGCGGCGGGCGCCGCCGCCGGCGGACTCGCGGGCGGGAGCGGCCGAGGCCGCTCCGCCGGTCGCGGTGCTGTAGAACGAGCGCGATCCGCCCGAGGTCGAGGGGGCACCGGCGGCCGAGCGGCTGCGGCCTCCGCGGGCGCCGCCGCGGGCGGGTCCCTCGGCGGCGGTGCGGTCGCGGCGGGGGCGGTCGCCTCCGCCGGTCGCGGCACCCGTCGAGCGTCCGCCGCGGGGTGCGGCGGTGCCCTCGGTGCGGGCCGCGCGCTTGCGCTGCGCGTTGGCGCCCTGCGAGCGTCCGCCCTGTGACTGGCTGCGGACGGGCTCGACGACGGCGCTGGGGGTGACGTACGGAGCGACGTCGCCGACGAGCTTCGCGACGGCGGCCGAGTCGGCCGTCACCTGCTGGGGCGCGACCTGGATCGCGGCCTTGCGGAGGAGGGTCTTCACGTCGCTGCGCTGCGTGGGCAGGACGACGGTGACGACGTCTCCCTCGCTGCCGGCGCGGGCGGTGCGGCCCGAGCGGTGCAGGTACGCCTTGTGCTCCATCGGCGGGTCGACGTGGATGACGAGCTCGACGTCGTCGACGTGCACGCCGCGGGCGGCGACGTCGGTGGCGACGAGGACCTTGACGGTGCCGGCGCCGAACGCGGCGAGGTTCCGGTCGCGGGCGACCTGCGAGAGGTTGCCGTGCAGGTCGACCGCGGGGATGCCCTGGCCGGTGAGCTGCTTGGCGAGCTTCTTCGCGTGGTGCTTGGTGCGCATGAAGAGGATGCGGCGGCCGGTGCCGGACGCGAGCGTCTTCACGAGAGCGTTCTTGGCGTCGAGGCCGTCGACCTCGAACACGTGGTGGGTCATCAGCGCGACGGGCGAGTTGGCCTCGTCGACCGAGTGGAGCACCTCGTTCTGGAGGTACTTCTTGACCAGCTTGTCCACGCCGTTGTCGAGCGTCGCGGAGAACAGCAGGCGCTGCCCGCCGCGGGGGGTCTTGTCGAGGATGCGCGTGACGACCGGCAGGAAGCCGAGGTCGGCCATGTGGTCGGCCTCGTCGAGGACGGTGATCTCGACGGCGTCGAGGTTCACGAAGCCCTGCTTCATCAGGTCCTCGAGGCGGCCCGGGCAGGCCACGACGATGTCGACGCCCTGCTTGAGCGCGGCGACCTGGCGCTGCTGCGAGACGCCTCCGAAGATCGTGGTGGTGACGATGCCGTACGCGTCGGCGAGGGGCTGCATCGCGGCGGTGATCTGCGTGGCGAGCTCGCGGGTCGGCGCGAGGACGAGTCCGAGCGGGCGGCCGGGGCGGCGGCGTCCGCCGGCGAGCGAGCCGCCGAGTCGGGCGATCATCGGGATGGAGAAGGCGAGGGTCTTGCCGGAGCCGGTCTTGCCGCGGCCGAGGACGTCGCGTCCGCCGAGGGTGTCAGGCAGCGTGTCGACCTGGATCGGGAAGGGCTCGGTGATGCCGCTCGCGGTGAGCGCGGCCACGAGGGGGGCCGGCACGCCGAGGGCGCTGAAGGAGAGGGGGCTGTTCGACATGGACTGGTGCCTTTCGGGGGCATCATGCCGATC
This sequence comes from Rathayibacter sp. AY1C6, assembly GCF_002931535.1. Classification (NCBI taxonomy): domain Bacteria; kingdom Bacillati; phylum Actinomycetota; class Actinomycetes; order Micrococcales; family Microbacteriaceae; genus Rathayibacter; species Rathayibacter sp. AY1C6. The sequence continues at coordinate 28,694 of NZ_PSWC01000020.1, forward strand.
GAGGACGCGCGGGCGGTGGCCGGGGCGCGGGTGATCGGCGTTCGGGCGAAGGTGACGGTGGTCACATCCGTTCGCCGTACGATTCGGTGCGCGCGGCCGGTGGCCTCATGCACGTGCGCCAGATGGTCGGGACGGATCCTCGACGGTCAGAGTCCTAGGGGACAAGGGGCGTTCTACGACGCGGGGGAGCGCAGTCGCTGCGCTCACACCATCCCACTCTAGTGGATGCCGATCCATCCGCGCATCGCGGCCTGCACGCGGGAGCCGTCGCGGTCGCTCAGCTTGGTCCCGACGAAGTCGCCCGCCCAGTCCGAGGTCTGCACGCGGAAGGCCGGCTCCGGGTCGCGCAGGGTCTTCAGGATGACGGCGGCGACGTCGGACGGGTCCTGCGCGTGGGTCGAGGAGAAGGACGACGCGGCGCGGTCGAGGTAGGCGCCGAGCGCCGGCGAGTAGGGGCCGGCCTGCGCGAGCATCGCCGCCGCGTCGATGCCGACGTTCTCGACGAAGCTGCTGCGGACCGCTCCCGGCTCGATCAGCGACACGTGGACGCCGACGGAGGCGGCGACCGGGGCGAGCGCCTCGAAGAACCCCTCGACCGCGAACTTCGCCGCGCAGTAGTCCTCGTTGAACGGCTGCCCGATCGCGCCGCCGACGCTCGAGACGGTGACGATGCGGCCGCGGGACGAGCGCAGCATCGGCAGCGCGGCGCGGGTGACCGCGACGGTGCCGAAGAAGTTGACCTCCATCACGCGGCGCAGCTCCTCCGGATCCTCCAGCTCGAGGGTGCCGAGGTGGCCGGCTCCGGCGTTGTTCACGAGGGCGTCGAGACCGCCGAGCTCCTCCTCCACGGCGCGGAGGCAGCCGGCGACGGAGTCCGCGTCGGTCAGGTCGAGCGCCCGCAGGTCGAGCTCGACGCGGGCCTCGGCGGCGGCGGCGCGCAGGCCCTCCGCCCGCTCCGGATCCCGCACGGTGGCGACCACCCGCCAGCCCGCGCGCGCGGCCTCGATCGCGGTGGCGCGGCCGATGCCGGTGGAGGTTCCGGTGACGAGGAGGACGGGACGGGGCATGCGGCTTTCCTGCTTTCCGGCGCACGACGGCGCCGCCCGGAGGCTATCGGCCGCCCCTCCGAGAACGTCCAGGGTCGGTGTCAGCCCCGGTAGCGCTCGCCGACCGGCACCTCGACCGGCAGCCGGTTGCCCGCCTGGGCGAGCGGGCAGGCCCAGGCCGGGTCGTAGGCGCAGGAGGGGTTGTAGGCGAAGTTGAAGTCGAGCGCCAGCGTCCCCGGGGCGGAGCCCGGGCCGAGGTCGGCGCCCTTCACGGTGTCCAGGAGGTAGCGGCCGCCGCCGTAGGTGCCGCCGGGTGTCCCCGCGAGGGCGTCCTTGACCGGCAGGAACAGGCCTCCGCCGTAGGACGCCAGGCGCCAGACGTCGAGGCTGCCGGCGTCCGGCACCTCGACCGTGCCGATCAGCTCGAAGGGGACGGTGCCGTCGGTGCCGGTCTCCACGTCCATCCGCCGCGCATCCTCGGCGGGGGCCACCTCGAGCTCGAAGCGCCAGGCCGCGTCGTAGGGCGCGATCGGCAGCGAGCGGAAGTGCGCACGGTCGGCCGGGAGGAGGGGGGTGGAGGGGTGCTGCGCGAAGAGCGCGTTGCGCCCGCGGATCCAGGACGCGTGCGCGGCGAGCAGGTCCACGTTCGAGAGCCGGCGCACCTCCGCGTAGAGGGCCTGGACGTGGCGGCGCCAGTCCGACACCTCGACCGCGTTCGTGAGGCGGCGGCGGGGCGAGACGTCGTCGTCGTCCTGCTCCTCCTCGTCGGCGGAGGGCCACTGGAGGCGCAGGAGCTCCGAGCGCGACAGCTCGGTCTCCTCCTCGGCGACGCCGTCGGGGCTCATGCGGCGGACTCCCCGCGCGGGCGGGTGTCGGCACCGAGATCGTGGCGCCAGGACGGGGCGAGGGAGCGGATGCGGATGCCGCGCCACTGCCAGAACGCCCACATCGAAGGCCAGAGCGCGGCCGAGGCGAGACCCGCCGAGAACTCGAGGCGGTCGCGGAAGAGCGTGCGCCCGTCAGGGAGCGGGGCCACGGCCATGCGGTGGTCCCACGCGGTGATGAGGCGGAGGGAGCCCGTGAGGGGCCCGCCGCTGTCGCGCAGGATCCGCACGTCGGGCATCGAGGGGACGCGGCGGTAGGAGAGGTCGATCTCCTGCGCGCCCATCGGCACGATCCCGAGGGCGTCCATCGCGACCTCGTGGGAGCCGAGCCCCCAGGTCGGGCGGAAGCCGCCCTCGTCCAGCGACGCGGCGGTCAGGAGCGGGGACATCACCTCCCGGAACACGGCCGGACTCTGCAGGGCGCGCCAGGCGGAGTCGGCGTCGGTGTCGAGCACGTGCTTGAGCATCACCTTCACGAGGGACATCCTCCTCCGCCCGCCCCTGCGCGGGAACCGGGTGCGCGCGGAGCCCCGGACGTGTATGCGCCTCCGGGGCTCGCTACCGTGTCAGGGTGACCGCTCCCGCCGCCTCCGTCGACCAGTCGACCTACCAGATCCGCTTCGAGTGGGGGGCCCGCGCCCTCCGCGTGCTCGCCCCCGCCCACGTCACGGTGCTCGTCGACGCTCTGCCCGGAGGCGAGAGCCCCGACCTCGGGGGAGTGGAGGGCCGCGTCGTCCGCGCGGGCCTGGCCGACCGCTCGGCCGTCGCCCGCTGGATCCTGGAGCGCCAGCACGAGAACGGCGGGCGCACCAGCGTCAACGTGATCGCACTCGGCGACGTCGACGACAGCGGAGCGGCGCGGTTCGCGATGGAGGACCAGCTGGCGGCCGGCGCCGTCGTCGACGCGCTCATCGGGCTGGGCATCGACCACGTCTCGCCCGAGGCCGCGGTGGCCTGCGCGTCCTACGAGGGCCTGCGCCGGGCGTGCGCGCATCTGCTCACCGCGTCCGAGTCCGGCCGCCTGCTCGCCGCCGAGGGGAGGGCGGACGAGGTCCGCGCCGCCGCCCGGGTCGACGCCGTCGACGAGGTGGCGGTCCTCCGCTGACCCGCCGCTCCGGCGGGCGCGGCCTCCGAGCGGTGCAGGGCGTCCGCGGAGCGCACAAGCCCCTGCGGATCCGAGCCGCCGCCTCGACCACTCGCCCGCCCCCGGCGTAGCGTTCGGCGGAGGCGGTCCCTCCGCCCCCCGCCCCGACCGAAAGCTGGCCCGCATGAAAGCCGTCCTCAACGACGTCGTCCTCGCCGACGCCCTCGACTCCGACCTGATCTCGATCGAGGGCAACTGGTACTTCCCGCCGTCGAGCATCGCCGAGGGCGTGCTCGTCGAGAGCCCCACGCCCTACACCTGCCCGTGGAAGGGCGAGTGCCAGTACTTCTCGGTGCAGACCGGCGACGGCCTGCAGAAGGACAAGGCCTGGTCGTACCCGCACCCCTACCCGACGGCGTTCGACCGCGTCGGCAAGGACTTCTCGGGCTACGTCGCCTTCGACCGCTCGGTCCGCGTCTCCGACTGACCCGTCCCGCCGCGGTGCCGCTCCCGGTGCCGCGGCGGTGCGTCAGCCGCGCGGGGCAGCGGCGCGCGCCCGGTACGCCCGGACCTTCGACCGGTTCCCGCAGCGCTGCATCGAGCACCAGCGGCGCGAGCCGGCGCGGGACGTGTCGAGGTAGAGCATCCGGCACTCCGGATCCGCGCAGCGCCTCAGCCGTCCGGCCACGGCCGGGCCCAGCAGCCCCACGGCCTCCCGGGCGATGGACGCGAGCGCCTGCCTGCCCGCCGCGTGGAGCCGTCCTGCCTGCCGCGACCCTCCGCCCAGCACCGGTGGGATGTCGGGCATCGCCGCGACCAGGTTGACCACGTCGACGTCGCGCGGGTCGAGCGCGGTGCCGGCCTCGGCCGCGACGGCCAGCCGGGCGATCGCGCCTCGGAGCATCAGCGCGTCGTCCAGGCGCGCGTCCCGGCTCTCGGGGCCGACCGCCTCGAAGCGCTCGGCGAGCCAGGCGGCCAGGGCGGCGTCGGAGTCGAGGTGCTCGGCCGCTCCCGGAGGCAGTGCTCCCGTCGTGGCGAAGTCGAGTGCGAGGCTTCCGGAGTCGAACCACCAGCGCCGGCCGTCGGCCTCGGGGAGCCACTGCCCGGTGACCGGCGTGCGCCCGCCGTGCGGGGCCTCGTCCGCGGTCACGGCGCCGGGACCGGTCGGCGCCGCCACTGGATCGCGTTCGCGGCCTCGAACCGGCGCGCGCAGCGGCCGCAGGCCAGGGGCCGGGTGGGCCGGCGATGGCGGTAGAAGAGGTGTCCGCCCGGGCAGGTGCCGACCCACGGCGCGAGCTCGTCCGCGGTCGGGTTGCTGTGGGTGCGCGATCCCGTGTAGCCGAGCCGCGCCGCGATCCGCCGCCACTGCGGTCCGTGCCCGGCGTCGGGCCCCGCGAGCGCGTGAGCGACCTCGTGCAGGAGTGTCTGCCGGACCTCCTCGTCGCTCCAGCGGGCGGCGAGGTGGCGCGAGACCGTGATTCGGCGGCGCGTCCAGTGGCAGGCGCCGCCGCGGGTGCGCGCGTGGTCGAGCGCGAAGGACCAGGAGGGGTCGAGGTGCTCCTCGATCAGCGCGTCGGCCCAGCGGGCCACGTCCTCGAGGTCGGCCACCGGTGGCGCTTCCTAGGACTCGTCGCCGTCGGCGCGGCGGCGGCCGCGGGCGGTGCCGTCGGTGCGGGCTTCGCGGTCGGTCCCGTCCTGGAACTCGGAGGCGGCGGCGTAGCCCAGGCGCGCGACCTCGAGCTCCTCCTCGGGGACCCCGACGCGCTCGCCGAGCGCGGTCGCGGCGTCGAAGTCGCGCATGGCCCGGCCGTACTCGCCCAGCTCGAAGAAGGTGAGGCCGCGGTGCTTGAGCGCGAAGGAGTGCTCGAGGTGCCACTCGTGCGTGCGCGCCTCCTCGACGCAGAGCGCGAGCTCCGAGAGGGCCTCGTCGGTGCGGCCCCGCAGCTGCATGAGGCGGGCGCGGCGGACGCGGGCGGTGAGCAGCTCGGCGCGGTCGCCGGAGAAGCGGGTGCGGCGGACGGCCTCGTTCGCGAGGTCCCACGCCTCGTCGACGCGCCCGAGCAGGCGCAGCAGCTCCGCCTTCTCGGTGAGCGCGGCGAGGCTGCGCAGCGCGCCGATCTCCTCCAGGCGCTCCTGGGCGGCGTCGACGTCGATCTCCTCGTGGAGGGTCGCGGGGTCGTGGCGGATGATGATGCTCAGGGCGATGCTTCCTCGTGGAGTGCGGATCCGGGTCGTCGCGCGCGGCGGACGAGAGGACGGTCGGGGTCGCTGACCCCGGCGTCGAGTGTACCGGCGGGTCCCCGGACGGCGCCCCGACGCGCGGCCCGGATCAGCCCCGTCGCACCTGGAAGATGCTCCGCGCCGGCAGCGGCGACGGGGTGGCGGTCGCGTCCGTGACGACGAGGGCGCCGGCGATGAAGTTCTCGAGCTCCCGCCCCTGCACCAGCTTGGAGGGGGCGGGGTCGGAGGCGAGGCGCCGCGGCAGGCCGTCGAGCGGCAGCGGATCGGCCGAGGCGAGCATCACCACGTTCCCGAAGCGCTTGGCCTTGAGCATCTGGGTGTCGGTCATGATCGCGGTGTGCGCGAAGACGGAGGCGAGCGTCGCGGCCTGGGCGCGGGCGAAGGCGAGCGCGCCGCCGTCGGCCACGTTCACCGCGACCAGGCCGCCGGGGGCGAGCAGCGGCGCGATCGCCCCGTAGAACTCGGCGCTGGTCACGTGCGCGGGAGTGCGCGCGCCCGAGAAGATGTCGACGACGACCACGTCGACCGTGCCGCGCAGCCCGGGCGGCAGCTTGCCGAGCACCTCGCGGGCGTCGCCCTGGCGGATGCGGATCTGCGCCCCGCGGGGGAGCGGGAGCGCCTCGCGCACCAGCTCGACCAGAGCGCCCTCGATCTCGACGACCTGCTGGCGCGAGCCCGGCCGGGTCGCGGCGACGTAGCGGGGGAGGGTCAGCGCTCCGGCGCCCAGGTGGAGCGCCGTGACGCTCTCGCCCTCGGGGGCGACGAGGTCGATCGCGTGGCCGATCCGGCGGACGTACTCGAACGAGAGGTGCGTCGGATCCGCGAGGTCGACGTGCGACTGCGGAGTGCCGTCGACGACCAGGGTCGCCGCCTCGGGCGAGTGGCGGTCGGGCTCGATCCGCGCGGTGTACCCGCTGGCGAGCACGGCGCGGGGGTGCTCGGAGTCGTCTCCGCGTCGGCGGCCGGTGCGTTCCTGCATCCGACCAGTCTGCCGCGGCGGCGGGACGGCGGGGCTCCGCGCCCGGCCCGGTCGGATCGATCCGGGAGGCCGTGGCCTCGTATACCGGACCCCGCGGGGCGGCGCAAGCATCCGCACTTGCGCGGCGTGGCGCGATGCGGCTATATTCGTACTTTGCGCTCCCGAGTACCCATGCCCTCATATCGCGGTCGGCAGGTCACCGGAACCCGGCATCAGATGGTGGATGCCGTTGCCACACTCTAGCCCCGCCCCCAAGACCGAGTCGCCTCGGTCCGCACGGCGTGCGGGCAGGGGTGGCGGCCCGTCCGGCGGGAGCCCACTCCACACATCCCACAGATTGAGACCCGCGAGGGTCTACGGAGGTTCCTTCCTTGGCTGCTGCGTCCACCGCGACCACCACCTCACCCAAGAACGGACGCGGAGCTTCGCGTCTCTCGTTCGCCAAGATCAGCGACACCCTGACCGTTCCGGATCTGCTCGCGCTGCAGACCGAGAGCTTCGACTGGCTCGTCGGCTCGGAGGCGTGGAAGACCCGCGTCGCCGAGGCGAAGGCCGCCGGCCGGGAGGACCTCCCCGCCAACTCCGGCCTCGACGAGATCTTCGAGGAGATCTCCCCGATCGAGGACCTCAGCGAGACGATGCAGCTGAGCTTCACGAACCCGTACCTCGAGCCCGAGAAGTACACGATCGAGGAGTGCAAGGAGCGCGGCAAGACCTATGCCGCTCCGCTGTACGTCGAGGCCGAGTTCATGAACCACCTCACGGGTGAGATCAAGACCCAGACGGTCTTCATGGGCGACTTCCCGCTGATGACCGAGAAGGGCACGTTCATCATCAACGGCACCGAGCGTGTCGTCGTGTCCCAGCTCGTGCGCAGCCCCGGCGTCTACTTCGAGCGCCAGCAGGAGAAGACGTCCGACAAGGACATCTACTCCGCCCGCGTCATCCCGAGCCGTGGAGCCTGGCTCGAGTTCGAGATCGACAAGCGCGACCAGGTCGGCGTGCGCATCGACCGTAAGCGCAAGCAGTCGGTCACCGTGTTCCTCAAGGCCCTCGGCCTGACGAGCGAGGAGATCCTCGAGCAGTTCGCCGGCTACGAGTCGATCGAGCTGACCCTCGAGAAGGACAACATCCTCACCAAGGAGGACGCCCTCCGCGACATCTACCGCAAGCTCCGTCCGGGCGAGCAGGTCGCCGCCGAGGCCGCCCGCGCGCTGCTGGACAACTTCTACTTCAACTCCAAGCGCTACGACCTCGCGAAGGTCGGCCGCTACAAGATCAACCGCAAGCTCGGCATCGACAAGGCGCTGTCCGACTCGGTGCTCACGGTCGAGGACATCATCGCGACCATCAAGTACCTGGTCGCCCTGCACGACGGCCGCACCGCCCTCCCCGGCGTGCGCGACGGCGAGCCGGTCGAGCTGCGTCTCGACGTCGACGACATCGACCACTTCGGCAACCGCCGCATCCGCGCGGTCGGCGAGCTGATCCAGAACCAGGTCCGCACCGGACTGTCCCGCATGGAGCGCGTCGTCCGCGAGCGCATGACCACGCAGGACATCGAGGCGATCACCCCGCAGACCCTGATCAACGTGCGCCCCGTCGTCGCCGCGATCAAGGAGTTCTTCGGGACCAGCCAGCTGTCGCAGTTCATGGACCAGAACAACCCGCTCGCGGGTCTGACCCACAAGCGCCGCCTGTCGGCGCTCGGCCCCGGCGGTCTCTCCCGTGAGCGCGCCGGCGTCGAGGTCCGCGACGTCCACCCCTCGCACTACGGCCGCATGTGCCCGATCGAGACCCCGGAAGGCCCGAACATCGGCCTGATCGGATCGCTCGCGTCCTTCGCGCGCATCAACTCGTTCGGCTTCATCGAGACCCCGTACCGCAAGGTCGTCGACGGCACCGTCACCTCGCAGATCGACTACCTCACCGCGTCCGAGGAGGACGAGTACCTGGTCGCCCAGGCGAACGCCCCCCTCACGAAGGACTTCCGCTTCGCGGAGGGCAAGGTCCTCGTCCGCCCCAAGGGCGGAGAGGTCGAGCTCGTCGACGCCGAGCGCGTCCACTACATGGACGTCTCGCCGCGCCAGATGGTCTCGGTCGCGACCTCGCTGATCCCGTTCCTCGAGCACGACGACGCGAACCGCGCGCTCATGGGCGCGAACATGCAGCGTCAGGCCGTCCCGCTGCTGCGCAGCGAGTCGCCCGTCGTCGGAACCGGCATGGAGGGCTTCGCGGCCATCGACGCCGGCGACGTCATCACCGCCGACAAGGCCGGTGTCGTCCAGGAGGTCTCCGCCGACTCCGTCACCGTCCAGCTGGACGAGGGCGGCACGCAGACCTACTTCCTCCGCAAGTTCGACCGCTCCAACCAGGGCACCTCGTACAACAACCGCGTGGTCGTCTCGGCCGGCGAGCGCATCGAGGTCGGCGAGGTCGTCGCCGACGGCCCCGCCACCGAGAACGGCGAGCTCGCGCTGGGCAAGAACCTGCTCGTCGCGTTCATGCCGTGGGAGGGCCACAACTTCGAGGACGCGATCATCCTCAGCCAGAACCTGGTGAAGGACGACGTCCTCTCCTCGATCCACATCGAGGAGTACGAGGTCGACGCCCGCGACACCAAGCTCGGCAAGGAGGAGATCACCCGCGACCTCCCCAACGTCAGCCCGGAGCTCCTGGCCGACCTGGACGAGCGCGGCATCATCCGCATCGGCGCCGAGGTCCGCCCCGGCGACATCCTCGTCGGCAAGGTCACGCCCAAGGGCGAGACCGAGCTCTCGGCCGAGGAGCGCCTGCTCCGCGCGATCTTCAACGAGAAGAGCCGCGAGGTCCGCGACACGTCGCTGAAGGTGCCCCACGGCGAGCAGGGCACGATCATCGGCGTCAAGGTGTTCGACGCGCAGGACGGCGACGACGAGCTCGGCTCGGGCGTCAACCAGCGCGTGGTCGTCTACATCGCCCAGAAGCGCAAGATCACCGAGGGCGACAAGCTCGCCGGCCGCCACGGCAACAAGGGCGTCATCTCGAAGATCCTGCCGGTCGAAGACATGCCGTTCCTCGCCGACGGCACCCCGGTCGACATCGTCCTCAACCCGCTCGGCGTCCCCGGCCGCATGAACTTCGGCCAGGTCCTCGAGATCCACCTAGGGTGGATCGCGAAGCAGGGCTGGAAGGTCGAGGGTCAGCCGGAGTGGGCCGCGCGCCTGCCCGAGCACGCCCGCGAGGCGGCGCCCGGCACCAAGGTCGCGACCCCCGTCTTCGACGGCGCGGCTGAGGAGGAGCTCGCAGGGCTCCTCGACTCCACCACCCCGACGCGCGACGGAGAGCGCCTGATCGGCTCGTCCGGCAAGACGCAGCTGTTCGACGGCCGCTCCGGGGAGCCCTTCCCGGACCCGGTCTCGGTCGGCTACATGTACATCCTGAAGCTGCACCACCTCGTCGACGACAAGATCCACGCGCGCTCGACGGGCCCGTACTCGATGATCACCCAGCAGCCGCTCGGTGGTAAGGCGCAGTTCGGCGGACAGCGCTTCGGCGAGATGGAGGTGTGGGCCCTCGAGGCGTACGGCGCCGCCTACGCCCTCCAGGAGCTCCTCACCATCAAGTCGGACGACATCCTCGGCCGCGTGAAGGTGTACGAGGCCATCGTCAAGGGCGAGAACATCCAGGAGCCCGGCATCCCGGAGTCCTTCAAGGTCCTCATCAAGGAGATGCAGTCCCTGTGCCTGAACGTCGAGGTCCTCTCGGCCGACGGCACCGCGGTCAGCCTGCGCGACACCGATGACGAGGTCTACCGCGCCGCGGAAGAGCTCGGCATCAACATCTCCTCCCGGTTCGAGTCGTCCTCCGTCGACGACATCTGATCCGCGCCAGCATCTGACGACCTCCCGTCTCTGACGAGACACCCTGTTTTCCGACAAGGAGAAAACATTGCTCGACGTAACCACTTTCGATGAGCTGCGCATCGGCCTCGCAACGGCCGATGACATCCGTCGCTGGTCGCACGGTGAAGTGAAGAAGCCCGAGACCATCAACTACCGCACCCTGAAGCCCGAGAAGGACGGCCTGTTCGGCGAGCAGATCTTCGGACCCTCTCGCGACTGGGAGTGCTCCTGCGGCAAGTACAAGCGAGTCCGCTTCAAGGGCATCGTCTGCGAGCGCTGCGGCGTCGAGGTCACCAAGTCCTCGGTCCGCCGCGAGCGGATGGGCCACATCGAGCTCGCCGCCCCCGTCACCCACATCTGGTACTTCAAGGGCGTCCCCTCGCGCCTCGGATACCTGCTGGACATGGCGCCGAAGGACCTCGAGAAGGTCATCTACTTCGCGGCGTACATGATCATCGACGTGGACGACGACGGCCGTCACGCCGACATGCCCGGGCTCGAGAACGAGCTCCGGCTCGAGATCAAGACCCTCTCGGACCAGCGCGACTCCCGCATCGCGGACCGCCTGGCGCGCCTGGAGACCGACCTCGCCGCCCTGGAGGCGGAGGGCGCCAAGAGCGACCAGAAGCGCCGCACCAAGGACGGCGCCGAGAAGGAGATGGGCCAGATCCGCAAGTCCTTCGACGAGGACATCGCGCGGCTCGAGAGCGTGTGGGAGCAGTTCCGCACCCTCAAGGTCGGCGACCTCAAGCCCGAGGACGCGGTCTTCAACGAGCTCGTCGACCGGTACGGCGTCTACTTCGAGGCCTACATGGGCGCCGAGGCGATCAAGAAGCGCCTCGAGCAGTTCGACCTCCAGGCCGAGGCCGAGACGCTGCACCTGCAGATCGCCGAGGGCAAGGGTCAGAAGAAGATCCGCGCCATCAAGCGCCTGCGCGTCGTCAACTCGTTCCTCGCCACCGGCAACTCGCCGGCCGCGATGGTCCTCGACGTCGTCCCGGTCATCCCGCCGGAGCTGCGCCCGATGGTGCAGCTCGACGGAGGCCGGTTCGCGACCAGCGACCTGAACGACCTCTACCGTCGCGTGATCAACCGCAACAACCGACTCCGCCGCCTGCTCGACCTCGGTGCCCCCGAGATCATCGTGAACAACGAGAAGCGCATGCTCCAGGAGGCGGTCGACGCCCTCTTCGACAACGGCCGCCGCGGCCGCCCCGTCACCGGAACCGGCAACCGCGCCCTCAAGTCCCTGAGCGACATGCTCAAGGGAAAGCAGGGTCGCTTCCGCCAGAACCTGCTGGGCAAGCGCGTCGACTACTCGGGACGCTCGGTCATCATCGTCGGCCCGCAGCTCAAGCTGCACCAGTGCGGTCTGCCCAAGCAGATGGCGCTGGAGCTGTTCAAGCCGTTCGTGATCAAGCGCCTGATCGACCTGTCGCACGCGCAGAACATCAAGGCCGCCAAGCGCATGGTGGAGCGCTCGCGCCCGCAGGTGTGGGACGTGCTCGAGGAGATCATCCGCGAGCGCCCCGTCCTGCTGAACCGTGCGCCCACGCTGCACCGTCTCGGCATCCAGGCCTTCGAGCCCCAGCTGGTCGAGGGCAAGGCGATCCAGCTGCACCCGCTCGTCTGCGCCGCGTTCAACGCGGACTTCGACGGCGACCAGATGGCCGTCCACCTGCCGCTGTCCGTCGAGGCCCAGGCCGAGGCGCGCATCCTGATGCTCGCGTCGAACAACATCCTCAAGCCCTCGGACGGCCGTCCGGTCACCCTGCCCACGCAGGACATGATCATCGGCCTCCACCACCTGACGACGATCCGCGAGGGCGCCGCCGGCGAGGGCCGCGCGTTCTCCTCCGTCTCGGAGGCGATCCTCGCGAAGGACCAGGGCTCGCTGCACCTGAACTCGAAGGTCAGGATCCGCATGTCGGACGTGTACTTCGCGCAGGGTCAGGCACCCGAGGGCGTCGAGATCGACGAGAACGGCAAGGTCACCGCGCCGGTCCTCCTCGAGACCACGCTCGGCCGCGCCCTCTTCAACGAGGCGCTGCCGGTCGACTACCCCTACTTCGAGCAGGTCGCCGACAAGACGACCATCTCCGGGATCGTCAACGACCTCGCGGAGCGCTACCCGAAGGTGGAGGTCGCCGCCTCCCTCGACCGGATCAAGGACGCCGGCTTCTACTGGGCCACCCGCTCGGGTGTCACCGTGGCGCTGTCCGACATCCTCACGCCTCCGTCGAAGCCCGAGATCATCGCGGGCTACGAGAAGAAGGCCGCGAAGGTCGAGTCCGAGTACGACAAGGGTCTGACCACTCAGGCCGAGCGCCGCCAGGAGCTCGTGAAGATCTGGACCGAGGCGACCGACGAGGTCGCCAAGGCCATGCGCGCGAACTTCCCGACGGACAACACCATCAACCGCATGGTCACCTCCGGTGCCCGCGGCAACTGGCTGCAGGTGCGCAACATCGCCGGCATGCGAGGCCTGGTGAACAACCCGAAGGGCGAGATCATCGCCCGACCGATCATCTCCTCGTACCGCGAGGGCCTGTCGGTCGCCGAGTACTTCATCGCCACGCACGGTGCCCGCAAGGGCCTGGCCGACACCGCGCTCCGCACCGCGGACTCGGGCTACCTGACGCGTCGACTCGTCGACGTCTCGCAGGACGTCATCATCCGCGAGGAGGACTGCGGCACCTCGAAGGGCCTCGACCTGCCGATCATGCTCCAGGACGCCACCGGCGCCTGGATCAAGGACTCCAACGTCGAGAACTCCGTCTACGCCCGTTCGCTCGCCACCCCGGCGTCGAACGAGGCCGGCGAGCTCGTCGCCGAGGCCGGCGAGGACGTGGGCGACGTGCTCATCGAGAAGCTGGTCGGAGCGGGCGTGCGCCACATCAAGGTGCGCTCCGTCCTGACCTGCGAGTCCGCCGTCGGCGTCTGCGCGGCCTGCTACGGCCGCTCGCTCGCCACCGGCAAGCTCGTCGACATCGGAGAGGCCGTCGGCATCATCGCGGCCCAGTCGATCGGCGAGCCCGGCACGCAGCTCACGATGCGCACCTTCCACACCGGTGGATCGGCCTCGGCCGACGACATCACGCAGGGTCTTCCCCGCGTGCAGGAGCTCTTCGAGGCCCGCACCCCCAAGGGCGCGTCGCCGATCGCGGAGGCCGCCGGCCGGATCACCATCGAGGACACCGACCGTGCCCGCCGCGTCATCCTCCAGCCGGACAACGGCGACGAGGCGGTCATCTACCCGGTGCTCAAGCGCTCGCAGCTCCTCGTCGAGGACGGCCAGCACGTCGAGCTCGGGCAGCAGCTGCACGTCGGAACGGTCGACCCCAAGGAGGTCCTGCGCGTGCTGGGCGTCCGCGAGGTCCAGAAGCACCTGGTGGGCGGCGTCCAGGGCGTCTACCGCTCGCAGGGTGTGCCGATCCACGACAAGCACATCGAGGTCATCGTGCGTCAGATGCTCCGCAAGGTCACCGTGGTCGACCACGGCGACACGGAGCTGCTGCCGGGCGAGCTCGTCGACCGCTCGCGCTACAGCGAGGTCAACCGTGCGGCTCTGACCGAGGGCAAGCGGACCGCGTCCGCCCGCCAGGAGGTCATGGGCATCACCAAGGCCTCGCTCGCGACCGAGTCGTGGCTGTCGGCCGCGTCCTTCCAGGAGACCACCCGCGTCCTCACGCAGGCGGCCATGGAGGGCAAGCGCGACCCGCTGATGGGCCTGAAGGAGAACGTGATCATCGGAAAGCTGATCCCGGCGGGAACCGGTCTGCCCAAGTACCGGAACGTGTCGGTCGAGGCGACCGAGGAGGCGAAGGCCGAGCGGTACCCCAACCGCATCTTCGCCGACGACGCCGCGTTCAGCGACGCCGACCTCTCGTTCGTCGACTTCGACTCGTTCTCGAGCGACGGCTACGAGCCGGGCAACTACAGCTGATCCAGGTGAGCTGAACGATCGAAGGCCCCGTCGGGACACCGGCGGGGCCTTCGTCATCCCCGACCCGCGGTCACCCGCACGGGGGGCCGCCCGTTCGCGACGAGCGGCCTTCCCCGCAGGAGCGGGGTGATTGACTCGATGGGTGCTCGTCGGGTCGAGCCTGTACCCGTTCCCCGTCCTGGTCGCGGCACGTGAGGAAACGCGCGGATGAGACTCGTGATCGTCGTGCTGGCCGCACTGCTCGTGGTGGTCGGCGTCGTCGTGGTGCCCGCGGTGCGGGCGGAGGCGGCAGAGGCGGTCGCACCCTCGTCCTGCGGCGTCGCGGAGCTGGCTCCCGTGCTCGCGGGCGACGACGTCCGGCCGCGCTCCGCCGCCGCGCTGGTCCCCATCGTGATGCTGCACGGCTGGCTGGGCACGGCGACGCACGACGCCGACCGCACAGGGGCCTTCTCCCATCTCGTCGACATGGTGTCGTCGGAGTCGGCGACCGCTCCGCTCGACGCTCCCGAGACGTCCCTCCTCGGCCGGCTGCAGCAGATCGACGGCGCCGCGGTCTACACCTTCGACTACCGCCGGCTCGCCGCGCGCTGGGTCACCGACCCGGGGATCAGCGACGCGCTCGCCTCCTCGATCGCCTGCCTCGTCTCCGCGACCGGGCACCGCGCCGTCGTCGTCGCGCACTCGATGGGAGGGCTCGCCGCCCGCCAGGCGCTGAGCGGCTCGGTCGACGGGACCGCCGTCGCCTCGATGGTCTCGTCCGTCCTCACCTTCGGCACCCCGAACACGGGATCCGACGTCGCGGAGCGCCTCGGACGGATGGTCGACGACTCCGGCCAGGTCAGCCCCGCGGTGATCGCAGGACTGGACCCGCAGAGCCGGCTGAGCGTCTCGGCGATGCTCGCCTCCTGCGGGGACGCCGTCTCGGAGGACGCCGAGTACGCGGGGGAGTGCACGGGAGTGCCGATGATCGACGCCCTCGCCTCGGCGGCGGGCAAGGGCCTGCGGACGGGATCGACCGAGCTCGGCTCCCTGCCGCCCTGGCCCGCCGGCGTGCACGTGACGGCGCTGGTGGGTGACATCCAGGTGACCGCCGCGGTGGCGCTCGGCCTCGCCACCGCGCCGGTCGACCTCGGCGACATCATGGTCGCGACCGGATCGGCGACGGCCGGAGTCGACGACTACGTGGTCTCGACCTGCCGCTACACCTACCTCGCCGCGGCGGACGTGCCGTCCCTCGTCGCCGAGCTCTCGCCGTTCGCGCGGCTCGGCGATGCTCTGCGCTTCGCGAAGCTCGTGGTCGACGTCGACGCGAGCCCGTGCCACCACGCGCGGCTGACCCGGAACCTCGACCTCGTCGAGCACGCCACCGGCGTCGTGTCGGACGTCGTCGCGGGCGAGCTGTCCGCTCCGCACGCCTCTCGAGCGCAGACCGCGGCGAGGGCGCTCCCGGCGGCGGAGGAGTCCCGGAGGCGGTCGTAGTGACGGGTCGGCGGACACCGCCGAGGAGACACCATGTCGCGTCAGTTGACGGACGTCTGTCGGGAAGCATACGGTCGGACCGGCCCATGGGGAGGCCGCCTGGGGGACAGGCAGCGCGGCCCGCGCGGCACCCGAGCCGCATGCGCGGGCCGCGCCCGTCTCCGATCTCCTCTCACGTTCCGCGCTCCCTCCGGGTACGCTCGGCTGGACAGTAGATGTCGGAGGCTCCTCCGTGCATCCCGGCGCCGGAGGCCTGATGAGCGACGACCCCCTCGATGCGGAGGAGGCGGCGCGTCCTCCCCGCCTGACCCGCGAGCAGGTCCGCACCCGCCTGCTGGACGCCGCTCTCGCGGTCGTCCGCGCCGAGGGCCTGCGCGTCGGAGTCGCCCACCTGCCCCTCGAGGACGTCATCCGCTCGGCGGGTGTTCCGCGCAGCACCGTGTACCGGATCTGGCCCACTCGCCAGTCGTTCTACGACGAGCTGATCGCCGCGATCCCGGAGCGGGTCCTCGCCACCCGCCTCGACCAGCCGTCCCTGCGGGCCGGGAACTCCCACCTCCACCGCAGCCTCGACCCCGAGCCGACCCCGGCGCAGCGCCGCGAGGCCCTGATCGCCTCCGTCCGGGTCGCCGTCGACGCGAACGTCGACAACGTCTTCTCGTCGCAGCACTGGCGCAACTTCATCGCTCTCGCCGGCGCGGTGGGCTCGCACGAGGAGCCGGCGCGGACCGCCATCGGATCCGCTCTGCGGTCCCGCCAGCTGCACTTCATCGACAACATGGCGAAGTACTACGAGCACACCCTCGCCGAGGCGGGGCTCCGGCTGCGCCCGGACCGCGGCGCCGCCGCTCTCGCCTCCGCCGTCTCGGCCCTGATCGAGGGTCTGTGCATCGCGCGGATCGCGGCACCGGAGCTGGTGACCGGCCCGCTCGACCCGGCCGATCCCGACGGACCGTCGCTGGCGGTGGTGTCGGTGCTGCTGCTGATCGACGGGTTCACCGAACCGGACGAGTGATCCGGGTCGCGAGGTCCGCTCAGTCCTCCGCGACCGGCTCCAGCATCCCGTCGACGATCGAGCGGATCGTCCAGGCCGCCAGGGTCCACTCGACCGGCTCGCCGTCGAGGCCGGGGGCGGTCACCGGAGTGTCGAGGTCGTCGTCGAGGAGCCGGCCGCGGTGGGCGAGCCCGTCGATCACGATCGCGGTGAGGTGGGCGAGCTGGAGCGTCGTGAATCCCGGGCGCATCGTCCCGCCGAAGACCTGCAGCGTCTCCTCGTAGAAGTCGCGCATCCGGCGCGTGAGCATGCCCTCGATCCGCTTCGCCGTGGCGCGCACGGCGTCGCGTGCAGGCCCCTCCTCCATCGAGAAGGTGCAGGCGAGCAGCGCGTTGTACGACGACCAGTCGGCGGAGCGGCGGAGCGACTCGGCATTGGCCCGCGCGCCGATGCGGATGGTCTCCCAGGCGACCCGGCGGCGGCCGGCGGCCGTGGAGAGCAGATCGGTGGAGCGCTCGTAGACCTCGCGCATCTCCTGCTGGGCCTCGGGATCGGCGCCCTCCGCGTACCGGTCCCGCACGAAGACCTCGCCGACCAGGTCGGCCACGAACTCTTCGCGCGTGCTCCAGATCCGGTAGACGGAGCTGCGCGGCACGCCGGCCAGGCGGATGTACTCCTCCATGGGCAGGTGCGCGAAGCTCACCGTGAGGCCGTGGTCGGAGACGACGTCGCGCGCCGTGGCGATCATGCGGCTGCGGACCTGCTCCGCGGGGATCCTCCGGGCCCGCCGGGAGCCCTCTGCGCTGTCGTCCATGGAGAGGGACACTAGCCGGAGACGGTGCCGCGGGTGGTCCTCCACGCGCTCCGTGAGCCGATCCGGAGTGCTCTGGGGGCGTCCTCCCACTGAGACGGAATGTCCCATCACGTGCACGACGACGTCGCGGACCGCTACGGTGCAGCCGGGGCGGACCCGAACCTGCCCCTGCTAGGGGACCCCCGTGACCGGATTCGATCGGTTCACGCTGGCCGTCGTCGACGGACCAGCGATCGAGCGCGCCGCGCTGCAGGCGCTGCTCGCGCAGCTGCTGCCGCAGTTCTCCCACGACGAGGAGGGCGTCGACCGCATCGCGGTCCTCGACCTGGACGGCGTGCCCGGCGAGGAGGTGGCCGACACCCTCGAGCGTGCGGCGGCCCGGACCGTCGGCCTCGTCGTGCTCTCCTCCTCCGACTCCCTGGAGCCGGTGCGGGCCGTGCTGCGACGGGAGAGGGCGGCCTACGTCTGGAAGGGCGACGACCCCAGCGAGCTCGCGGCGGCGGTCGTCTCGGTCGCCTCCGGCCGGACCTGGATCTCGGACACCGCCCGCCACCGGCTCGTGCACGGGCGCGAGGAGCGCCGCCCGGTGCTGAGCCCGCAGGAGAGCCGTGTGATGCGCGCCTACGGAGCGGGTGCCGCGGTCCGCACCGTGGCAGTCGACCTCAGCGTCGCCGAGCACACCGTCCGCACCTACATCAAGCGGATCCGCGCCAAGTACCTCGAGACCGGCGTCACTCTCGACTCACGGGTCGACTTCTACCGCCACCTCGGCGACCACGACGTCGCCATCCGCCGCGGCGGAGACCGGGTGCGGGCCGGCGCGCAGCAGGCGGCCGGCGACGTGGTCGGCGAGCGCCGAGCCTGAGGCGAGCAGGATCGCGTTCCCGCCGGTGCGCCCCTCGACGAAGGCCGTCGATCCGACCGCGGCGGTGACCGGGAGCAGCTCCCGGACGACCCCGCGCAGGCGGTCCAGCCTCCGGTGGTCGGCGTCGTCGGCGACATTGACCGCGAGGAGCCCGTCGGCGCCGACCCGGGCGGCGAGCGGAGCGAGGACGGACGCGCGGTAGAACGCCTCCGGTATCTCGTCCCCGTCGTAGACGTCGAGCACGACGAGGTCGGCGCTCCAGGGCGGCAGGGGCCCTGCGGCGTCGGCCGTGAGGAGCCGGACGCGCGCGCCGCGGGGGAGCGGCGCGTGCTCGAGCACGAACTCCACGAGTCCCGCCGCGCTCTCCACCGCGAGCTGCTCGGAGCCCGGCCGGGTCGCGGCGACGTACCGGGCCAGGGCCAGGGCTCCGGCTCCGAGGTGCAGCACGCGCAGCGGCTCGCCGGGCGGGGCGGCGGCGTCGACCACCGCGCCGAGGCGCGCGAGGTACTCGAGGTGCAGAGCACGGGGATCGCCCGGATCGATCAGCGACTGCTCCGCGCCGTCGACCGTGAGCAGCAGCGCCTCCGGCCGCACGGGATCCGGCCCCAGCACAGCTGTGCGGCCTCCCGGCAGCAGGAGGGACGGAGGCATCCCGTCACGCTAGCGCTCCTCGCGCGATCCGCCCCGCCGCCGCTACGGTGACAGGCATGGCCGCCCTGATCCTGCTCGACGTCGACGGCGTCCTGAACCCCTCCGTCCGCAGCGATCGCGCCTCGGGCTCGCACCGCCTGGAGCTCGAGCCGGAGCGGGCGGCGCTCGTCGCCCGCCTGGCCGCGGTCGGCACGATCGTGTGGGCCACGACCTGGCCGCCGCGCTTGACGCGGGTCCTCGCCCAGGACCTCGGGCTGCCGGCGGGCACGGAGGCGATCGTCTTCGACGGCGGCCTCCCGCGCGACCCGCGGTTCCCGGGCCGGACGGGCAAGCTCCAGCCCGTCGCGGTGTGGCTGGAGGCGGCCGCCGAGCGCGGCGCGATCGACGCCGTGGTGTGGATCGACGACAACCTCCACGAGGACGCCTACGACTGGGCCCGCGAGCAGAGCACCCCCTTCCACCTGGTGCGTCCGGAGTCGGCGGCGGGCCTCACGAGCGACGAGGTCGCCGGTGCCGAGCACTTCCTGGCCGGACTCCCGGCGTCACACGGCGACATCCGGGAATAGGGCCGCCCCCTCCACTGGTTATCGTCACTCCGGGCGGTTCCGCCGAGCAGCGGTCCGCCCCGGGACGACCCGTCCCCTCGTCGATCCCCGCGCCGCATCCGGCGCAGCGGGACCGCCACGACTCCGTGATGCACCGAAGGACAACACCGTGACCCTCTCCGCCCGCACCTCCCTGCGCGTCCTGCTCGGCACGACCGCCGCCGCCGCCGCCCTGGTCCTCGCCGGCTGCGCGCCCGCCTCGACCGACGACGTGGTCTCCGGCTCGAGCGGCGAGGGCACCGCCTCCGCGAGCTCCGGCCTGACCCTGGCCGAGGTCGAGGAGTCGGGGAAGCTCACCATCGGCACCGAGGGCACCTACCCGCCCTTCTCCTTCCACGCCGACGGCGGGACCGGAGCTCTCACCGGCTACGACGTCGACGTGATCACCGCCGTGGCCGAGAAGCTGGGCGTCGAGCCCGACTTCCAGGAGACGCAGTGGGACGCCATGTTCGCGGGCCTGGACGGAGCGCGCTTCGACGTGATCGCGAACCAGGTCTCGATCAACGACGAGCGCGAGGCGAAGTACGACTTCTCGGAGCCGTACTCGGTCAGCCCCGGCGTCGTGATCGTCCCCTCGAGCGACACCTCGATCACCGACCTCGCCGGCCTCTCCGGCAAGACCACCGCGCAGTCGCTCTCGAGCAACTGGTACACCGTCGCGCAGGAGAACGGCGCCGAGGTCGAGGGCGTCGAGGGCTGGGCGCAGGCTATCGCCCTCGTCGAGCAGGGCCGCGTCGACGCGACCGTGAACGACCGCCTCACCTGGCTCGACTGGTCCACGACCTACCCCGACCAGGCCGCGGGCCTCAAGGTCGCCGTCACCACCGACGACACCTCCGAGAGCGCCTTCACCTTCCCGAAGGGCTCGGACGACCTCGTCGAGGCCGTCGACTCCGCCCTCGACGAGCTGCGCGAGGACGGCACCCTCGCCTCCATTTCCGAGCGCTACTTCGGAGCCGACGTCTCCCAGTAGCCCCACCTCGAGACGGCTCCTCCCCTTCCGGGAGGGGCCGTTTCGTGCGTGAGCGGTCCCGTCGCGGGGGAGCGGCGGAGCGGCTCACGCAGCGGGTCTGCCCGCAAGGGCGCCCGCCCCGGCGCGAAGCGTGCCAGCATTCCCCAGGAGGCGGACATGATCCGCCCCCGACGCCACCACCCGATCGAGCCGACCGCGGATCCTCCCGCGAAGGCGGGAGAACACAATGGACCTCGTCCTCCGGTCGTTCTGGCCGATCCTCTCCGGGGGCATCGTCGGGACGATCCCGCTCGCGCTGGCGAGCTTCGCCATCGGGCTCGTGCTCGCGCTGGCGGTCGCCCTGATGCGGCTCTCGCGGGTGCGGATCCTCTCCTGGATCGCGCGCGCCTACATCTCCGTCATCCGGGGCACGCCGCTCCTGGTGCAGCTGTTCGTGATCTTCTACGGGCTGCCGAGCCTCGGACTGAAGATCGACCCCTGGCCCAGCGCCACCATCGCGTTCGCCCTCAACGTGGGCGGCTACGCGGCGGAGGTGATCCGCGCGGCGATCCTCAGCGTCCCGAAGGGGCAGTGGGAGGCGGCGCACACGATCGGCATGAGCCGCTCGCTCTCGCTGCGGCGCATCATCCTCCCGCAGGCCGCGCGCGTCTCCGTCCCGCCGCTGTCGAACACCTTCATCTCGCTGGTGAAGGACACCTCGCTGGCCTCCCTCATCCTGGTGACCGAGCTCTTCCGGCAGGCGCAGAAGATCGCCACCGCGTCGAGCGAGTTCATGCTCCTCTACCTCGAGGCCGCTCTGATCTACTGGCTCATCTGCCTGGTGCTCTCCAGCGGCCAGGGCCTGCTCGAGAAGCGATTGGACCGCTATGTCGCCCGCTGACACTCCGACCGACGCCCGGCCCGTGCTCACGGCCCGCGGCCTCCGCAAGTCGTTCGGCGGAGTGGAGGTGCTGCGCGGCATCGACCTGGAGGTCCATCGCGGCGAGGTCGTCGCCCTGATCGGGCCGTCCGGCTCGGGCAAGACCACCGTCCTGCGCTCGCTGAACAGCCTCGAGGTGCCGGACGGCGGGGTGGTCGAGCTCGCCGACGGCAGCGTCCTCGACTTCGACCGCGGCGTCGGACGGAAGGCGCTGACCGGGCTGCGCGACCACTCCGCGATGGTCTTCCAGCACTTCAACCTCTTCCCGCACCTGACCGTCCTCCAGAACGTGACGGAGGGGCCTCTGCGAGTGCAGCGCCGTCCCGCGTCCGAGGTGGTCCCGGAGGCGGAGCGCCTGCTCGAGCGCGTCGGCCTCGGCGGCCGGGGGAGCGCCTACCCCTTCGAGCTCTCCGGCGGTCAGCAGCAGCGCGTGGGCATCGTCCGGGCGCTCGCGCTGCGGCCCGATCTGCTCCTCTTCGACGAGCCCACCTCGGCGCTGGACCCGGAGCTGGTCGGCGACGTGCTCTCGCTGATGCGGGAGCTGGCGGGGGAGGGCTGGACCATGCTCGTCGTGACGCACGAGCTCGAGTTCGCCCGGCAGGTGGCCTCGGAGGTCGTCTTCATGGCCGACGGCGTGGTCGTCGAGCGGGGCGCCCCTGCGCAGATCCTCCGGGAGCCGCGAGAGACTCGCACCCGGCAGTTCCTGCACCGCCTCCTCCACCCGCTCGAGTAGACGGTCGGCGCTGTCCCCCGTCGACGGGGAGCCGCGCGGCGCACCGGGCGCGGCGGAAGGCGTGCCTATGCTGTCCGGGTGACCTGGAGCAGCGACGCCGAGACCACGCGGATCCCCTCCGCGACCGAGACGTCCGGCGGAACCGGACCCCAGCCGACCCGGGAGTACGTCTGGCCCGAACCCGTGACGGGCCGGCAGCCGACCGTCGAGCCCGTCGCCCCGGCCGTCGCGGCGTCAGCCCCCAGCGCCCTCGGGCCGGTCGAGGCCGAGCCCGAGCCGGTCCGGCGCTCCGGCAACCGCCTCGCGGGCCTCGCGCTCGCCCTACTGACGACCGCGGTCTTCGCCGTCCTGTACCTCGTCGCCCTGACGGCGATCCGCCTGCTGGTCGACCGCGTCGGCGGCGACCCGGTCGCCCTCGCGCTCGACGCTGCGCCGACCGCGCTCTTCCTCGCCCCGGTGGCCGCGTTCCTCGTCGGCCTGGCGCTGATCGTGCTGGTCGTGAACCGCGCGGGCTGGTGGGCCTACGTCCTCGGCGGCTTCCTCGTCGCCCTCCTCACGGCCGCGGCCGCGCTGGTCGGCGGCTGGAGCGCCGTCGGACCGCTCGCCCTGCCGATCGACCGCTCCCTCGCGCTCGACTACGTCCGCGATCCCGCCGTACTCGCGGCGGTCCTCGCCGCCGGCGTCCTCGGCCGGGAGGCGAGCGTCTGGGGCGGCGCCGCGATCGCGGGCCGTGCCCGGGGCGTCAAGCGCCGCAACGCCGAGCGCGAAGCGGCCGCGCAGTCGTGACTCCGGAGGGGCAGGGGCAGGGCCGCGGAGCCGGCCTGGGCTACGGCCTCGCGCTGGCCGGCTTCGCCGCGTTCCTCTACCTCGCCCTGGTCGTCTGCGCGTTCGGGGTCCTCAGCCTCCTGCTGGACCAGGACGTCGTGCCCGAGCGCGACGCCGGTCCGCTGCTGGGGCCGGTGTCGGTGGCGGTCTGCGTCGTCGCCGTGCTGGTCGCGATGGTGACCCTCGCCGCCCGTCCCGCCGTCCACCGCGTCCTCGGCCCGTCGCTGCTGACCGGGGTCGTCGTCTACCTGCTCTTCCTCGTCACCGGCGGAGCGCTCTACGGGCTCGGCCGCCAGGAGCCGGGGGAGATCCTCGGCTGGATCCTCGACCACGCGCCCACTGTCTTCGCGATCGCGACCGGCGTGCTCGCGGCCGCCGTCCAGCTCGTGTTCCTCCTGCTCCTGGCCCGTCGCGACGCCGGCGGCCGCAGCCCCCACTGGGGCTGGGAGGGCGACGAGCGGGAGTGACGACGGAGTCCCGGCGCGGCTCAGCGCGGCGCTGCGGCATCTCCCAGGGCGAACGCCGCTCGGTTGACCGGCCCCGTCACTCCCCGTAATATTCTTCGGGTGTGCGCTTTGCCGTGCGCTCGTGTCGTGCCTCCGGGTCGATGCGGTCGCCGCACTTCGCTCCACCGGGTCCGCGAGGATCCGCGGGTTCGTCCGATCGGGCGGCCCCCACGGCATACCCCTCACCCTCCCGGTCCCGCTCGCGGGGCCGCGGGGTGCGTCGGGTCCAGATGAACTCGGCCGTTCCCGGAGACGGGAGGGCCGAATGTCGACCATCGATCCGCTGTCACCGTGCAGCATTCAAGGAGCAAAACCAGTGCCAACGATTCAGCAGTTGGTCCGCAAGGGACGCACGCCGAAGGTCACCAAGACCAAGGCGCCCGCCCTGAAGGCCAACCCCCAGCAGCGCGGCGTCTGCACGCGCGTCTACACGACCACGCCCAAGAAGCCGAACTCGGCCCTCCGCAAGGTGGCCCGCGTGAAGCTCTCCAACGGCACCGAGGTCACCGCCTACATCCCCGGCGAGGGCCACAACCTGCAGGAGCACTCGATGGTGCTCGTGCGCGGCGGTCGCGTCAAGGACCTCCCCGGTGTCCGCTACAAGATCGTTCGCGGCGCCCTGGACACCCAGGCCGTCAAGAACCGCAAGCAGGCTCGCAGCCGGTACGGCGCGAAGATGGAGAAGAAGTAATGCCTCGTAAGGGCCCCGCTCCCAAGCGCCCCGTCGTCGCAGACCCCGTCTACGGCGCCCCCATCGTCAGCCAGCTCGTCAACAAGATCCTCCTGGACGGCAAGAAGGGCCTCGCCGAGCGCATCGTCTACGGTGCCCTCGAGGGCGTCGCCGGCAAGAACGGCCAGGACGCGGTCGTCACCCTCAAGAAGGCGCTCGACAACGTCCGCCCGACCCTCGAGGTCCGCAGCCGCCGCGTCGGTGGCTCGACCTACCAGGTCCCGGTCGAAGTCAAGCCCCACCGCGCCAACACCCTCGCGCTCCGCTGGCTCACCAGCTACGCGAAGGCCCGTCGCGAGAAGACGATGACCGAGCGTCTCATGAACGAGATCCTCGACGCGTCGAACGGTCTGGGCGCCGCTGTCAAGCGTCGCGAGGACACCCACAAGATGGCCGAGTCGAACAAGGCCTTCGCGCACTACCGCTGGTAGCGCACCCCGCGGCCGCCTCCGGGCGACCGCGACCACCGGGCCCGCGGCGTCACCGCTGCGGGCCCGGTCCCGGCGGCGGATCGCCCGATCCCCGCGACCGGGCGACCGCCACCACCAGAATCCCAGCCATTCGGCCATGAACCCGGTGCGCTGGCTCCATCACCTATCGGAGGAACTCCGTGGCACAAGATGTGCTCACCGACCTGAACAAGGTCCGCAACATCGGCATCATGGCCCACATCGATGCCGGCAAGACCACCACCACCGAGCGCATCCTGTTCTACACGGGTATCACGCACAAGATCGGCGAGGTCCACGACGGCGCCGCGACGATGGACTGGATGGCGCAGGAGCAGGAGCGCGGCATCACGATCACGTCCGCCGCGACGACCTGCTTCTGGAACAAGAACCAGATCAACATCATCGACACCCCCGGTCACGTCGACTTCACGGTCGAGGTCGAGCGCTCGCTCCGCGTCCTCGACGGCGCCGTCGCCGTCTTCGACGGCAAGGAGGGCGTCGAGCCCCAGTCCGAGACCGTCTGGCGTCAGGCCGACAAGTACGACGTCCCGCGCATCTGCTTCGTCAACAAGATGGACAAGCTCGGCGCCGACTTCTACTACACGGTCGACACGATCATCAAGCGCCTCGGCGCGAAGCCGCTGGTCATCCAGCTGCCCATCGGCGCGGAGTCCTCCTTCGAGGGCGTCGTCGACCTGGTCGAGATGCGCGCGCTCACGTGGCGCGGCGACTCGAAGGGTGACGTCGCGCTCGGCGCGAAGTACGAGATCGAGGAGATCCCGGCCGACCTCGCCGACAAGGCGGCGGAGTACCGCGAGAAGCTCCTCGAGACCGTCGCGGAGACCTCCGACGAGCTGCTCGAGAAGTACTTCGGCGGCGAGGAGCTCACCGTCGCGGAGATCAAGGGCGCCATCCGCAAGATGACCGTCAACTCCGAGATCTACCCGGTGCTCTGCGGCTCGGCGTTCAAGAACCGCGGCGTCCAGCCGATGCTCGACGCTGTCGTGGACTACCTCCCCTCCCCGCTCGACGTCCCCGCCATCGAGGCGCACGACGTCCGCGACGAGGAGAAGGTCATCATGCGCCACGCGGACTCGACCGAGCCCTTCTCGGCGCTCGCGTTCAAGGTCGCCGTGCACCCGTTCTTCGGTCGCCTGACCTACGTCCGCGTCTACTCGGGCAAGCTCGACTCCGGCGCCCAGGTCATCAACTCGACCAAGGGCAAGAAGGAGCGCATCGGCAAGATCTTCCAGATGCACTCCAACAAGGAGAACCCGGTCGACTCGGTCACCGCCGGCCACATCTACGCCGTCATCGGCCTCAAGGACACCACCACCGGTGACACCCTGAGCGACCCGGCCGCGCAGGTCGTGCTCGAGTCGATGACCTTCCCGGAGCCCGTCATCGAGGTCGCCATCGAGCCCAAGACGAAGGCGGACCAGGAGAAGCTCGGTACCGCGATCCAGAAGCTCGCGGAGGAGGACCCCACCTTCCGCACGGAGCAGAACCAGGAGACCGGTCAGACGGTCATCAAGGGAATGGGCGAGCTGCACCTCGACATCCTGGTCGACCGCATGAAGCGCGAGTTCAACGTCGAGGCCAACGTGGGCAAGCCCCAGGTCGCGTACCGCGAGACGATCCGCCGCACGGTCGAGAAGTACGACTACACCCACAAGAAGCAGACGGGTGGCTCCGGCCAGTTCGCGAAGGTCCAGATCACCATCGAGCCGATGGAGGTCGAGGCCGACAAGACCTACGAGTTCGTCAACGGCGTCACCGGTGGCCGCGTCCCGCGCGAGTACATCCCCTCCGTCGACGCGGGCATCCGCGACGCCATGCAGGTCGGCGTGCTCGCCGGCTACCCCATGGTCGGCGTGAAGGCGACCCTGGTCGACGGAGCGGCGCACGACGTCGACTCCTCCGAGATGGCGTTCAAGATCGCCGGCTCGATCGCGTTCAAGGAGGCCTCGCGCAAGGCGCAGCCGGTCCTCCTCGAGCCGCTCATGGCCGTCGAGGTCCGTACTCCCGAGGAGTACATGGGCGACGTCATCGGCGACATCAACTCGCGTCGCGGGATGATCCAGTCGATGGAGGACGCCACCGGCATCAAGGTCATCCGGGCCAACGTCCCGCTGTCCGAGATGTTCGGCTACATCGGAGACCTGCGCTCGAAGACCTCGGGCCGCGCCGTCTACTCGATGACGTTCGAGACCTACGCCGAGGTCCCCAAGGCCGTGGCCGAGGAGATCGTCCAGAAGAACAAGGGCGAGTAGCTCCGCCCCTGGGCCGTCGCCGTTCCCCGGAACGGCGGCGGCCTGGTAGTGTCGTGCGGGTTTGCTGCCGAGTGCAGCGCGCCCCCTGTCGCAGCGGGACGGCCGCACGACCACTGCCGGTAACATACGTACACAAAACCCCCGCAAGTCCTCCTGTCCTCGTGCCGCCCCGTGCGGCCGCCCGGATGCGGATGCTTGCACCTAAGTCCTGAGGAGGACCCACAGTGGCTAAGGCCAAGTTCGAGCGGACCAAGCCGCACGTCAACATCGGAACCATCGGTCACGTCGACCACGGAAAGACCACGCTCACCGCGGCGATCTCGAAGGTTCTGGCGGACAAGTTCCCGTCCGCGACCAACGTCCAGCGTGACTTCGCGTCGATCGACTCCGCTCCCGAGGAGCGCCAGCGCGGCATCACGATCAACATCTCGCACGTCGAGTACGAGACGCCGAAGCGCCACTACGCGCACGTCGACGCTCCGGGTCACGCCGACTACATCAAGAACATGATCACCGGCGCGGCCCAGATGGACGGCGCGATCCTCGTGGTCGCCGCCACCGACGGCCCGATGGCTCAGACCCGTGAGCACGTCCTCCTCGCCAAGCAGGTCGGCGTCCCCTACCTCCTCGTCGCGCTGAACAAGGCCGACATGGTGGACGACGAGGAGATCCTGGAGCTCGTCGAGCTCGAGGTCCGCGAGCTCCTCTCGTCGCAGGGCTTCCCCGGCGACGACGCCCCCGTCGTGCGCGTCTCCGGCCTCAAGGCCCTCGAGGGCGACGACACCTGGACCCAGTCGATCCTCGACCTGATGGACGCGGTCGACGAGTCCATCCCGGACCCGGTGCGCGACAAGGACAAGCCGTTCCTCATGCCGATCGAGGACGTCTTCACGATCACCGGTCGTGGAACCGTCGTCACCGGCCGTGCGGAGCGTGGAACCCTTGCTCTGAACTCCGAGGTCGAGATCGTCGGCATCCGCCCGACGCAGAAGACCACGGTCACCGGAATCGAGATGTTCCACAAGCAGCTCGACGAGGCCTGGGCCGGCGAGAACTGCGGTCTGCTCCTTCGCGGCACCAAGCGCGAGGACGTCGAGCGCGGCCAGGTCGTCGTCAAGCCGGGTTCGGTCACGCCGCACACGGACTTCGAGGGCACCGCGTACATCCTGTCCAAGGATGAGGGTGGGCGTCACAACCCGTTCTACGCGAACTACCGTCCGCAGTTCTACTTCCGCACCACCGACGTCACCGGCGTCATCACGCTGCCCGAGGGCACCGAGATGGTCATGCCCGGCGACACCACCGACATGACGGTCGCGCTGATCCAGCCGATCGCCATGGAGGAGGGCCTCGGCTTCGCCATCCGTGAGGGTGGACGCACCGTGGGTGCCGGTACGGTCACCAAGATCATCAAGTAGGTCCGTCCTACTGATCTCTCGAGAGGGGTCGTCCGCTTCGGTGGGCGGCCCCTCTCGTCGTTCCCGGGGACGCCCGGCTAGCGTGGCGGCATGCCCTTCGTGAAGAGCGACCCCCGTGCCCTCCCGCAGTTCTTCGAGTGGGAGGCGGCCGGCCTGGACTGGCTGCGCGAGGCGGACGGCGGTGCGCGCTGTGTCGGGGTGGAGAGGGTGTCGCCCGGGCGCATCGAGCTGGAGGAGATCCGCTCCGTGCGTCCCTCGGCCGAGCCGGCTCGGGCTCTCGGCGCCGCGCTCGCCCGGACGCACGACGCCGGAGCCGCGGCGTTCGGAACGCCGCCCCCGGGATGGACCGGCCCCGCCTACATCGGCCGCCGCGGGATGCCGTGCCGCCCGGACGACTCGTGGGGGCGCTTCTACGCGGAGCAGCGGGTGCGGCCGTTCCTCAGCCCCGCCGTGGAGGCGGGCAACCTCACGGCAGCCGAGTCGCGGCTCGTCGAGCAGGCTCTGGGCCGGGTGACGGCCGGAGCCTTCGACGACGGTGCGGGGCCCGCCCGGATCCACGGGGACCTCTGGACCGGCAACGTGCTCTGGACGGCGGACGGCGCCGTCCTGATCGACCCCGCCGCTCACGGGGGACACCGCGAGACCGATCTGGCGATGCTGGCCCTCTTCGGTGCTCCGCACCTCGACGCCGTCCTCGAGGGCTACCGCGAGCAGCATCCGCTGGGGGCCGGCTACGAGGAGCGGGTGCCACTCCACCAGCTGCACCCGCTCGCCGTTCACGCCGCCGGTCACGGTCCGTCCTACGGCCGCGCCCTGGCAGACGCAGCGGAGCAGGTGATCGCACTGGCCGGCTGACCGGCGCGCCCGCACCGTTCCCCCAGCCGGGAGCGCCACACTGAGGCACGCGCCGCCCTGTGCGCGTTTACAAGGAGGCATCATCGTGGATCTCGGGAAGCTCGGACGCCAGGCCGGCGAACTGCTCAACAGCCGGAAGGCCCAGGACGCGCTGCGGAGCGAGAAGGCCGAGCAGGTCTCCGACCAGACCCTCGAGAAGGCGGGCGAGATCGCCAGCCGCCTCACCAACGGCAAGTACGACGACCGCATCGAGGACCTGAAGCGCCAGGCCGACAAGCGGATCGGCAACGAGTAGCGGCTGCCGACCGACTGCTCGTCCCCGCCGTCAAGCGGGTGCGGGCCTCGGATCCGCCGTCCTATCGTCGGATCGATGGCTGACACTCGCGCGCGACGACTCCGCAGGACCGATTCGAGCGGGCGCGGCTACACCCGGGTGCGCGCGGGCTCCGGCTTCAGCTACCGCGACCCGAAGGGCGCGACCGTCGCCGACAAGGAGCTGCGCGCGCGCTTCGACCGTCTCGGCATCCCGCCGGCCTGGACGGACGTCTGGATCGCCCCGTACCCCAACGGGCACATCCAGGCCACCGGTGTCGACTCCGCCGGCCGCCGCCAGTACATCTACCATCCGACCTGGCGCGAGCAGAAGGACCGGATCAAGTTCGACCGGGCGCTGCGGCTCGCGGAGGCCCTGCCCGGGGCGCGCCGGGCCGTGACCATCGCCCTCCGCTCGGACGGACCCAGCCGCGAGCGCGCGCTGGCCACCGCCTTCCGGATGCTCGACACCGGGTCGCTCCGCGTCGGCAGCGAGAGGTACGCGAAGGAGCACGGCAGCATCGGCCTCTCGACGCTCCTGTGCGCGCACGCCACGACCCACGGGGACCGGGTCGCCCTCGCCTTCCCCGGGAAGAGCCATCAGGCGTGGACGAGCGAGATCCTCGACCACGACCTCTCGCGCGTCGTCCGTGCTCTCAAGCGTCGCGGGCCGAACGCCCGCCTGCTCGCCTGGAAGGACGGGCGGGAGTGGCGGCCGGTCTCGGCGCCCGAGATCAACGACTACGTGCGCGAGCGCGCCGGCGACGACTTCACGGCGAAGGACTTCCGCACTCTGCACGGCACGGTCGCGGCCGCGCTGAGCCTGGCGAAGTCGGGCCCGCAGGCCACGCAGCGCGCTCGGAACTCCGCGATCGCCCAGGCGATGCGCGACGCCTCGGACGTGCTCGGGAACACGCCGACGGTCGCCCGCGCCAGCTACGTCGACCCGCGGCTGCTGGACCACTTCCGCGCCGGCGAGACCATCGACGCGTCGCGCCCCGCGTCGGCCGAGACCGCCGTCCGGGCGCTGCTCTTCGAGTAGCGGGGGAGGCGCTCCGACCCGCGCTGCTGCTCGGACCGACCGGCTCCCCAGGGCCGTCACGACGTGCTCGCGGAGGAGCCCTCCGGCGCGACACGCCCGGGTTGCAGGGGTGGGGCATCTGTGGGAGACTCTTCTAGTTCAAAATTTCCTCTCGGGCGGCGTGCTGCTCGGAGGGGGACACTGCCAGGCAGTGCCGAGACGGCATCGCGGAGGCTCGACCCGAGAGGGCGGCCACGCGGATGCGACGTCGAGGCGGCGGGTAGCAGAACGACAACAACCGACATCTCAACGGTCTCTCCGTGCGTCGTGCGTTCTGCACGCCGATCGGAGCGCCCCGAGGGTGCGGTGCTTTTGACAGAAGAACACTGGTTGCACTTTTCCGGGTCACCGGAGTTCCTTCGCGAGCGCGTCCAATGCGAGACGAGTCCGGCTCCGGCCGGGGGAGTCGCGTACGACGCAATAACAAGAGAGTGAGAGATCACACATGGCGGGACAGAAGATCCGCATCCGACTGAAGTCGTACGACCACGAGGTCATCGACACGTCGGCGCGCAAGATCGTCGACACGGTCACCCGTGCCGGTGCAACAGTGGTCGGCCCCGTGCCGTTGCCGACCGAGAAGAACGTGGTCTGCGTGATCCGTTCTCCCCACAAGTACAAGGACAGCCGCGAGCACTTCGAGATGCGCACCCACAAGCGCCTCATCGACATCATCGACCCGACGCCCAAGGCCGTCGACTCGCTCATGCGGCTCGACCTGCCGGCCGACGTCAACATCGAGATCAAGCTCTAAGGAGGAGTGCCACCATGTCTGTCACTGTTTCCCCCACGCTGAAGACCAGCAAGGGCCTCCTCGGCACCAAGCTCGGAATGACCCAGGTCTGGGACGAGAACAACAAGCTCGTGCCGGTCACCGTCATCGAGATCAGCCCCAATGTCGTGACCCAGGTCCGCACGGAGGAGAAGGACGGCTACACCGCCGTCCAGCTCGCCGCCGGTGCGATCGACCCGCGCAAGGTGAACAAGCCCGCCGCCGGTCACTTCGACGCCGCGGGCGTCACCCCCCGCCGCCACCTCACCGAGGTCCGCACCTCCGACGCCGCCGACTACTCGGCCGGCCAGGAGCTGACCGTGGACGCCGTCTTCGAGGCCGGCACCAAGGTCGACGTCGTCGGCACCAGCAAGGGCAAGGGCTTCGCCGGCGTCATGAAGCGTCACAACTTCAAGGGCGTCTCGGCTTCGCACGGTTCGCACCGCAACCACCGCAAGCCCGGCTCCATCGGCGCCTCCTCGACCCCCAGCCGTGTCTTCAAGGGCATGCGCATGGCCGGTCGCATGGGTGGCGAGCGCGTCACCGTGCTCAACCTCAAGGTGCACTCCGTCGACGCCGAGAAGGGCCTGCTGCTCGTCAAGGGCGCCGTCCCCGGTGCCCGCGGTCGCCTCGTGTTCGTTCGCAACGCCGTGAAGGGAGCGTAGTTCCATGGCTACCTCTGTCGACATCATCGACGTCAAGGGCCAGAAGGCGGGCTCGGTCGAGCTCCCCGCCGCACTCTTCGACGTCCAGACCAACATCCCCCTCATCCACCAGGTCGTCGTGGCCCAGCTCGCCGCGGCGCGCCAGGGAACCCACAAGACGAAGAACCGCGGTGAGGTCTCCGGAGCCGGTCGCAAGCCGTTCAAGCAGAAGGGAACCGGTCGCGCTCGTCAGGGCTCGATCCGCGCCCCGCACATGACCGGTGGTGGCGTGGTCCACGGACCGACCCCCCGCAGCTACGCGCAGCGCACCCCCAAGAAGATGATCGCCGCGGCTCTGCTCGGCGCTCTCTCGGACCGCGCCCGCGGTGCCCGCATCCACGTGGTCGAGTCCCTCGCCCTCGGCGACACCCCCCGGACCAAGGACGTCCTCGTCCTGCTCGACGCCCTCTCGGTGTCGCGCAACGTCCTCGTGGTGCTCGAGCGCGACGACTACATCGCCGAGCTCTCGCTCCGCAACGTGCCGTTCGTGCACATCCTGCCGGCCGACCAGCTCAACGCGTACGACGTGCTCGTCTCCGACGACATCGTGTTCTCGAAGGGCGCGCTCGACGCGTTCATCGCGGCCAAGTCGGGCGTCGAGTCCAACAAGGAAGAGGTGAACGCATGAGCCAGTCCGCCGCGTTCAACAAGGACCCCCGCGACGTCATCATCTCCCCGGTGGTCTCGGAGAAGTCCTACGGCCTGATCGACGAGGGCAAGTACACCTTCGTGGTCGACCCGCGTTCGAACAAGACCGAGATCAAGCTCGCCATCGAGAAGATCTTCGGCGTCGAGGTCGCGTCGATCAACACGCTGAACCGCCAGGGCAAGACCCGCCGCACGAAGTTCGGCACCGGCAAGCGCAAGGACACCAAGCGCGCGATCGTCACGCTGAAGTCCGGCTCCATCGACATCTTCACGAGCGTCGGCTGAGCCGAAGAAGCGTAGAGGAAACAGACAATGGCTATTCGTAAGTACAAGCCCACGACCCCCGGTCGCCGCGGCTCCAGCGTTGCCGACTTCGCCGAGATCACCCGCTCGACGCCCGAGAAGTCGCTCCTGCGCCCGCTGTCCAAGACCGGTGGCCGCAACAACTCCGGCCGCATCACGACGCGTCACATCGGTGGTGGCCACAAGCGCCAGTACCGTCTGATCGACTTCCGTCGCAACGACAAGGACGGCGTCAACGCCAAGGTCGCTCACATCGAGTACGACCCCAACCGCACGGCGCGCATCGCGCTGCTCCACTTCGTGGACGGCACCAAGCGCTACATCCTGGCCCCGAACAAGCTCTCGCAGGGCGACGTCGTGGAGTCGGGCGCCGGCGCCGACATCAAGCCCGGCAACAACCTGCCGCTGCGCAACATCCCGACCGGTACGGTCATCCACGCCATCGAGATCAAGCCGGGAGGCGGCGCCAAGCTCGCCCGCTCGGCCGGCACCTCGGTCCGCCTCGTCGCCAAGGACGGCCCCTACGCGCAGCTCCGCCTGCCGTCGGGCGAGATCCGCAACGTCGATGCGCGCTGCCGCGCCACGATCGGCGAGGTCGGCAACGCCGAGCAGTCGAACATCAACTGGGGCAAGGCCGGCCGCATGCGCTGGAAGGGCGTCCGCCCGACCGTCCGCGGTGTCGCGATGAACCCGGTCGACCACCCGCACGGTGGTGGAGAGGGCAAGACCTCCGGTGGACGCCACCCGGTCAGCCCGTGGGGTCAGTCCGAGGGACGCACCCGTCGCCCCAACAAGGAGAGCGACAAGCTCATCGTTCGCCGCCGCACCGCCGGTAAGAAGCGCAAGTAGGAGTTGTAGAAGATGCCTCGCAGTCTCAAGAAGGGCCCCTTCGTTGACGACCACCTGCTCCGCAAGGTGTTCACGGCCAACGAAGCCGGCAACAAGAACGTCATCAAGACCTGGTCGCGCCGTTCGATGATCATCCCGGCGATGCTGGGCCACACCATCGCGGTCCACGACGGTCGCAAGCACATCCCTGTGTTCGTGACCGAGACCATGGTCGGCCACAAGCTCGGCGAGTTCGCCCCCACTCGGACCTTCCGCGGTCACGAGAAGGACGACAAGAAGGGCCGTCGCCGCTGACGCGGCGACGAGAAGGAGGAGAGAAATGGTGGAGTCGATCGCACGCGTGCGACACATCCGCGTCACCCCCCAGAAGGCTCGCCGTGTCGTGAACCTGATCCGCGGGAAGCAGGCTCAGGAGGCACTGGCCATCCTGAAGTTCGCGCCGCAGGGTGCGTCCGAGCCCGTCTACAAGCTCGTCGCCTCGGCGATGGCCAACGCTCGCGTCAAGGCCGATGCCTCGAACGAGTACCTCGACGACCAGGACCTGATCGTGTCCCGCGCCTTCGTCGATGAGGGAACCACCCTCAAGCGATTCCAGCCCCGTGCTCAGGGTCGTGCCTTCCGCATCAACAAGCGCACCAGCCACATCACCGTCGTGCTGGCCACTCCTGAGGAGGGGACCAAGTAATGGGTCAGAAAGTAAACCCCTACGGTTTCCGTCTGGGAATCACCACCGACCACGTGTCGCGCTGGTTCTCCGACAGCACCAAGAAGGGCCAGCGGTACAGCGACTACCTCGCCGAGGACGTCAAGATCCGCCGACTCCTCGCCACGCAGCTCGACCGTGCGGGCGTCGCCCGCATCGAGATCGAGCGCACCCGTGACCGGGTCCGCGTCGACATCCACACCGCCCGCCCGGGCATCGTGATCGGCCGCCGCGGCGCCGAGGCCGAGCGCATCCGTGCCGACCTCGAGAAGCTCACGGGCAAGCAGATCCAGCTGAACATCCTCGAGGTCAAGAACCCCGAGGCCGAGGCTCAGCTGGTCGCCCAGGGTATCGCCGAGCAGCTCTCCGCCCGCGTGGCCTTCCGCCGCGCGATGCGCAAGGGCCTGCAGGGTGCTCAGCGCGCCGGCGCCAAGGGCGTCCGCATCCAGGTCTCCGGCCGCCTCGGCGGCGCCGAGATGAGCCGCTCGGAGTTCTACCGCGAGGGACGCGTGCCGCTGCACACCCTCCGCGCGAACATCGACTACGGCTTCTACGAGGCGAAGACCACCTTCGGCCGCATCGGCGTGAAGGTCTGGATCTACAAGGGCGACATCACCAACAAGGAGCTCGCCCGCGAGCAGGCGAACAGCAAGTCGTCGCGCCCCGAGCGCAGCGACCGTCCGCGCCGTGCACCCCGCCAGCAGAGCGAGGCGCCCGTCGCAGCAGGAGTTGAGGCATAACCATGTTGATTCCGCGTCGAGTCAAGCACCGCAAGCAGCACCACCCGGGCCGGTCCGGCCAGGCCACCGGTGGCACCAAGGTGTCGTTCGGTGAGTTCGGCATCCAGGCCCTCACCCCCGCCTACGTGACCAACCGTCAGATCGAGTCCGCTCGTATCGCGATGACGCGTCACATCAAGCGCGGCGGAAAGGTGTGGATCAACATCTACCCCGACCGTCCGCTCACCAAGAAGCCCGCCGAGACCCGCATGGGTTCCGGTAAGGGCTCGCCGGAGTGGTGGGTCGCGAACGTCAAGCCGGGTCGCGTCCTCTTCGAGGTCGCCGGCGTCGACGAGCAGCTCGCTCGTGAGGCCATGACCCGTGCCATCCACAAGCTGCCCCTCAAGGCACGCATCATCAAGCGCGAGGAGGGAGACGCGTAATGGCGATCGGATCCAAGGAGCTCGCCCCCGCCGAGCTCGACACCTACGAGGACGAGCGTCTCGTCACCGAGCTGAAGAAGGCCAAGGAGGAGCTGTTCAACCTCCGCTTCCAGTCGGCCACCGGTCAGCTGGACACCAACGGCCGCCTGCGTGCCGTCAAGCGCGACATCGCCCGCATCTACACGGTCATCCGTGAGCGCGAGCTGGGCATCCGCGCCACCCCCGCACCCGTCGAGGCCCCGGCCAAGGCGGAGAAGAAGCCCAAGACCAAGAAGGCCGCCAAGGCCGAGGTCGAGGCGACCGAGTCGAACGAGGAGGCCAAGTAATGGCAACCGTCAATGACAGCGCCGGCCACGAGTCGGCCGCCCACGACGTGAAGGAGGCGGG
Organism: Rathayibacter sp. AY1C6; assembly: GCF_002931535.1. NCBI lineage: Bacteria > Bacillati > Actinomycetota > Actinomycetes > Micrococcales > Microbacteriaceae > Rathayibacter > Rathayibacter sp. AY1C6. The sequence continues at coordinate 64,771 of NZ_PSWC01000020.1, forward strand.
CGCTCGCGGATACCGCAAGACCCGTCGCGGCTACGTCACCAGCGACAAGATGGACAAGACCATCGTCGTCGAGGTCGAGGACCGGGTGAAGCACCCGCTGTACGGCAAGGTCATCCGCCGTACGTCCAAGGTCAAGGTCCACGACGAGCTGAACTCCGCCGGCATCGGCGACTCCGTCGTCATCAGCGAGACCCGTCCCCTCAGCGCCACCAAGCGCTGGCGCCTGGTCGAGATCCTCGAGAAGGCCAAGTAGGCCGCGGCCTACTTGAGTTAGCAGGAGAGACACATGCTTCAGCAAGAATCCCGAGTCAAGGTCGCCGACAACACCGGCGCCAAGATGCTCCTCACCATCCGCGTCCTCGGAGGCTCCGGCCGCCGCTACGCGGGCCTCGGTGACATCATCGTCGCCACCGTCAAGGACGCGATCCCCGGTGGCAACGTGAAGAAGGGCGACGTGGTCAAGGCCGTCATCGTCCGCACCATCAAGCAGACCCGTCGCGCCGACGGCTCGTACATCAAGTTCGACGAGAACGCCGCCGTCATCCTCAAGAACGACGGGGACCCCCGTGGCACCCGCATCTTCGGACCGGTCGGTCGCGAGCTCCGCGACAAGAAGTTCATGAAGATCGTCTCGCTGGCACCGGAGGTTATCTAGTCATGGCCAAGATCAAGAAGGGTGACCTCGTCCAGGTCATCTCGGGCGCTACCCAGGCCCGCGGTGGAGACCGCGGCAAGCAGGGCAAGGTCCTCGAGGTGCTGGTCGAGCGCAACCGCGTCGTCGTCGAGGGCGTGAACTTCGTCAAGAAGCACGTCCGCGTCGGCCAGACGCAGCGCGGCTCGAAGGAGGGCGGCATCGAGACCGTCGAGGCCTCGATCCACATCTCCAACGTCGCGCTCGTCGACCCGAAGACCAAGAAGCCGACCCGGGTCGGCCACCGCAACGTGGCCGTCACCAAGGACGGCGTGACCAAGACCGTTCGCGTGCGCTACGCGAAGGCGTCGGGTGAGGAACTGTAATGACTGACACCACCGCAGTGGCTGCGAAGGTTCAGCCGCGGCTCAAGGCCAAGTACCAGGCCGACATCATCCCCGCTCTCAAGGAGCAGTTCGGCTTCGGCAACGTCCACCAGGTCCCCGGCCTGATCAAGGTCGTCGTCAACACCGGTGTCGGTGAGGCCGCCCGCGACGGCAAGATCATCGACGGCGCGGTCAAGGACCTCACCGCCATCACCGGTCAGAAGCCGCAGGTCACCAAGGCCCGCAAGTCCATCGCGCAGTTCAAGCTGCGCGAGGGTCAGGCCATCGGCGCTCACGTCACCCTCCGGGGCGACCGCGCCTGGGAGTTCCTGGACCGCCTGCTCTCGGTGGCGCTGCCCCGCATCCGCGACTTCCGCGGGCTGTCGGACCGCCAGTTCGACGGCAACGGCAACTACACCTTCGGCATCACGGAGCAGTCGATCTTCCACGAGATCGACCAGGACCGCATCGACCGCGTCCGCGGCTTCGACGTGACCGTCGTGACCACCGCCAAGACCGACGACGAGGGTCGCGCGCTGCTCAAGCAGCTCGGCTTCCCGTTCAAGTCGTCGGACAACGCGTAAGCAGCAAGCCTCGAGGCCGGGGGACGGTGAGAACCGCCCTCCGGCCTCGTCGTGCGTCCGCCGCCGGACCGGTCCGTCCGGAGCCGGCGGCGGGCGCCTCGCGGGATCCCGGATCCCGTGCACGATCGGCCCTCGACCGCAGGACCTCGGCCATGTAGCATGGCTCGTTGGCGTGCGTTCGCGCGGCCGCATGGGCGTCGACGTCGTCGGCGCCGTCCCACACCACAGGTCGTCACTCTTGTAAAGGGTGCCGAAACCAGGCGAGAAAGGCACCATCAGCCATGACCATGACTGATCCGGTCGCAGATCTGCTGACCAGAATCCGTAACGCGAACTCCGCGCATCACGACTCCATCACCCTCCCGGGCTCGAAGCTCAAGGCGAACATCGCCGAGATCCTCAAGACCGAGGGCTACATCGCCGACTGGAAGGTCGAGGAGGCGCGCGTCGGCACGACGCTCTCCATCTCCCTCAAGTACGGCCCGAACCGCGAGCGCTCGATCGCCGGCATCAAGCGGGTCTCGAAGCCCGGACTCCGCGTGTACGCGAAGTCGGCCGAGATCCCCACCGTGCTCGGCGGCCTCGGCGTCGCCATCCTGTCCACCTCGAGCGGTCTCCTGACCGACCGCCAGGCCGAGAAGAAGGGCGTGGGTGGGGAAGTCCTCGCCTACGTGTGGTAACCCCTCATGTCGCGTATTGGAAGACTCCCCATCGAGATCCCGGCGGGCGTCGACGTCTCCGTCGCCGGATCCGCTGTGACCGTCAAGGGCCCCAAGGGCGAGCTGACCGTCTCGGTCGCCAGCCCCATCCAGGTGTCCGTCGAGAACGGCCAGGTGCTGGTCTCGCGTCCCGATGACGAGCGCGAGTCGCGCTCGCTCCACGGCCTCACCCGCACGCTCATCGCGAACGACATCATCGGTGTCACGCAGGGCTACTCCAAGGGCCTCGAGGTCGTCGGAACCGGTTACCGCGTGCTGGCGAGGGGCTCGGACATCGAGTTCGCGCTCGGCTTCTCGCACCCGGTCGTCGTCACCCCGCCCGCGGGCATCTCGTTCACGGTCGAGGGCAACAACAAGCTCACCGTGCACGGCATCTCGAAGCAGGCCGTCGGTGAGGTGGCCGCCAACATTCGTAAGATCCGCAAGCCCGAGCCCTACAAGGGCAAGGGCGTGCGCTACGCCGGCGAGGTCGTTCGCCGCAAGGCCGGAAAGAGCGGTAAGTGATCATGGGACTCGGAACCAGAGGAAAGAGCAAGTCCGCTGCGCGCGGTCGTCGTCACGACCGTCTGCGCAAGAAGGTCGTCGGATCCGCCGAGCGCCCCCGCCTCGTCGTCAACCGCTCGGCCCGCCACGTCTTCGTGCAGGTCGTCGACGACGCTCAGGGCCGCACCCTCGCGTCGGCGTCGACCCTCGAGGCCGACCTGCGCGTGTTCGACGGCGACAAGACCGCCAAGGCCCGCAAGGTCGGCGAGCTCGTCGCCGAGCGCGCCAAGAACGCCGGTGTCGAGGCGGTCGTCTTCGACCGCGGAGGCAACAAGTACGCCGGTCGCGTCGCCGCGATCGCCGATGGAGCACGAGAGGCAGGGCTCAACCTGTGAGCGCCGCAGAGAACAAGGAACCCGAGGTCGCCGCTGTGTCGGAGGCCCCCGTCGAGACCGCTGCGTCCACGCAGCCGCAGCAGGAGGCTCGTGAGCCCCGCCGCGGCGGCCGCGACCGCAACCAGGGTGGCCGCGACCGCGGTGGCCGTGACGCCGAGAAGAGCCAGTTCCTCGAGCGCGTCGTGACCATCAACCGCGTGTCGAAGGTCGTCAAGGGCGGCCGTCGCTTCAGCTTCACCGCGCTCGTGGTCGTCGGAGACGGCAACGGACTGGTGGGCGTCGGCTACGGCAAGGCCCGCGAGGTCCCGACCGCCATCTCCAAGGGCGTCGAGGAGGCGAAGAAGAACTTCTTCCGCGTCCCCCGCGTCGCCTCGACCATCCCGCACCCCGTCCAGGGTGAGGCCGCCGCCGGTGTGGTGCTCCTGCGCCCCGCCGCCGCGGGTACCGGTGTCATCGCCGGCGGTCCCGTCCGCGCCGTCCTCGAGTGCGCCGGCATCCACGACGTCCTGAGCAAGTCGCTCGGCTCGTCGAACACCATCAACATCGTCCACGCGACCGTCGAGGCTCTGAAGCAGCTCGAGGAGCCGCGCGCCGTCGCCGCTCGTCGTGGTCTCGACTTCGACCAGGTCGCGCCGGCACGTCTCGTCCGTGCCGAGGCCGACGCCCTCGCCGCCGCGTCCAACGCGAAGGCAGGTGCCTGATGGCCCAGCTCAAGGTGACCCAGATCAAGTCGAAGGTCAGCGAGAAGCAGTACCAGCGCGACACGCTGCGCTCGCTCGGCCTCAGGAAGATCGGTCAGAGCGTCGTCCGCGAGGACAACGCCCAGAACCGCGGATACGTGAAGACCGTCGCCCACCTGGTGAAGGTCGAGGAGATTGACTAATGGCTGAGACGAAGAAGGCCGCCGCCGCGGAGTCCACGACTCCCGCGCAGGCGACCACCACGAAGGGCGCGGCGGCGCCGGCGACCAAGGAGCACGTGCTCAAGGTCCACCACCTCCGCCCCGCTGCCGGAGCCAAGAAGGCCAAGACCCGCGTGGGTCGCGGTGAGGGCTCCAAGGGAAAGACCGCCGGTCGCGGCACCAAGGGCACCAAGGCCCGCTACCAGGTGCGCGTCGGCTTCGAGGGTGGGCAGATGCCGCTGCACATGCGCACCCCGAAGCTCCGCGGCTTCAAGAACCCGTTCCGGGTCGAGTACCAGGTCGTGAACCTGTCCGCTCTCGCGGAGCTCTACCCCCAGGGCGGCGACGTCACCATCGGCGACCTGGTCGCCAAGGGTGCTGTCCGCAAGAACGAGAAGGTCAAAGTCCTCGGGGACGGCGACATTGCGGTTAAGCTGAACGTCGCGGTCGACAAGGTCTCCAGCTCTGCCGAGCAGAAGATCGTCGCTGCGGGCGGATCCATCAAGTAGCACCAGCAGCTTGTCGGTCGAGCTTGCCACGCCGACTCCCTCCGGGAGTGCGTGGCAAGCTCGACCTGTATCCCGCACCACAGAATTGAGCAGGAGACCTTAGGTAGTGTTTGGCGCCGTTGCGCGGATCTTCCGCACCCCCGACCTCCGCCGCAAGATCGGCTTCACCCTCGCGATCGTGGCGATCTTCCGGCTGGGATCCTTCATCCCTGCTCCGTTCGTCGACTTCAGCGCCGTGCAGGCCTGTCTCGCCGGCAACCAGGGCACCTCGGGTCTCTACGAGCTCGTGAACCTCTTCAGCGGTGGAGCACTGCTCCAGCTGTCGATCTTCGCGCTCGGGATCATGCCGTACATCACGGCGTCGATCATCGTGCAGCTGCTGCGCGTGGTCATCCCTCACTTCGAGACGCTGTACAAGGAGGGGCAGTCCGGTCAGGGCAAGCTCACCCAGTACACGCGGTACCTCACCATCGCGCTCGGCGTCCTCCAGTCGACGACGCTGATCACCGTCGCCCGCTCGGGCGCCCTCTTCGGCAACTCCGGCGTCCCGGAGTGCTCGGCGCTCATCATCACCGACGAGTGGTACTCCATCCTCCTCATGGTCATCACCATGACCGCGGGCACCGGGATCATCATGTGGATGGGCGAGCTCATCACCGAGCGCGGCATCGGCAACGGCATGTCGCTGCTGATCTTCACCTCGATCGCCGCCCAGTTCCCCACCTCCCTGTGGTCGATCGCGCAGTCGCGCGGCTTCGAGACCTTCCTCCTCGTCCTCGGCGTGGGCCTCGTGCTCGTGGTCGCCGTGGTCTTCGTGGAGCAGTCGCAGCGGCGGATCCCCGTGCAGTACGCCAAGCGGATGGTCGGCCGCCGCACCTACGGCGGCAACAACACCTACATCCCGATCAAGGTCAACATGGCCGGCGTCGTGCCCGTCATCTTCGCCTCGTCGCTGCTGTACCTGCCCGCGCTCATCGCGCAGTTCAACCAGCCCGCCGCGGGCCAGGAGGCCCCGGTCTGGGTCACCTGGATCACGAACTACCTCACCAAGGGCGATCACCCGCTCTACATGGCGCTGTACTTCCTCCTGATCGTGGGCTTCACCTACTTCTACGTCGCGATCACCTTCAACCCGGACGAGGTCGCCGACAACATGAAGCGCTACGGCGGCTTCATCCCCGGCATCCGCGCCGGCCGCCCGACCGCCGAGTACCTCAACTACGTGCTCACCCGGGTGACGCTGCCCGGATCGGTCTACCTCGGCCTCATCGCGCTCGTGCCCCTCGTGGCCCTCGCGCTGGTCGGTGCGAACCAGAACTTCCCCTTCGGCGGCACGTCAATCCTGATCATCGTCGGAGTCGGCCTGGAGACGGTGAAGCAGATCGACTCCCAGCTGCAGCAGCGCCACTACGAAGGACTCCTCCGATGACGTCGCACCCGATCGGCTTCCGTCTCCTGCTGATCGGCCCTCCCGGCGCAGGCAAGGGGACCCAGGCCGCTCGGCTGAGCGACATCCTCCGGGTGCCCGCCATCTCGACCGGGGACATCTTCCGCGCGAACGTCGCCAACGAGACCGAGCTCGGTCTCCAGGCGAAGGCCTACCTCGACAACGGGCGCTACGTGCCGGACGAGCTGACCAACGCGATCGTGCACGACCGCCTCCAGGAGGCGGACGCGTCGACCGGGTTCCTGCTCGACGGCTACCCGCGCACCACGGAGCAGGTCGACGAGCTCGACCGCATCCTCGCCGCGGACGACAACCGGCTCGACGCGGTCGTCCAGCTGACGGCCGATCCCGACGAGGTCGTCGGCCGCCTGCTCAAGCGCTCGCTCGAGCAGGGGCGCAGCGACGACACCGAGGACGTCATCCGGCGCCGACTCGCGCTCTACGAGGAGCAGACCGCTCCGCTCATCGACGTCTACGCGGCCCGCGGGCTCGTGGTCGTGGTCGACGGCCTCGGGCCGGTCGACGAGGTGACCGAGCGGATCGTCGTCGCCCTCGAGGGCCACCGCGTGGGCCGCCTCGACACCCCGGCCGCCTGAGCCGTGGCGTTCCGCTCCTCGCTCTACAAGACGCCCGCGCAGCTGCGGTCGATGCTCGCTCCGGGCCTCGCCACGGCCGCCTCGCTCGACGCGGTCCGCGCGGCGGTCCGCCCGGGCGTCACCACGCTCGAGCTCGACGCGATCGCCGAGGCGGCGATCGTCGCGCTCGGCGGCCACTCGAACTTCCAGCTCGTCCCGGGCTACCGGCACACGATCTGCGCCTCGGTCAACGACGAGGTGGTCCACGGCATCCCCGGCGGGCGCGTGCTCGAGCCGGGCGACCTGGTCTCCATCGACAGCGGCGCCGAGATCGACGGCTGGAACGGCGACTCCGCGATGACGGTGGTCCTGCCCGATCCCTCCCGCCCGGAGGAGGTCGCGGCACGCGCCGAGCTCTCGCGGGTGACCGAGGGATCCCTGTGGCGGGGGATCGCCGCCCTCGCCTCCGCCCGCCATCTCAACGAGGTCGGCGCGGCGATCGAGGAGTACATCGAGGACGAGGCCGAGCGCTCGGGCCGCGTCTACGGCATCCTCACCGACTACATCGGCCACGGCATCGGGCGCACCATGCACGAGGCTCCGCCGGTCTTCAACTACCGGGTGCGCCAGCGCGGCCCCGAGGTGAAGCCGGGACTCGTCGTCGCGATCGAGCCGATGGTCACCGCGGGCAGCGCCGAGACCTTCGTCCGCGAGGACGAGTGGACGGTCGCGACCGAGGACAGCGGCATGGCCGCCCACTGGGAGCACTCCGTCGCCGTGCACCACGACGGCATCTGGGTCACCACGCTCGCCGACGGCGGCGCGGCCGGCCTCGCCCCCTACGGGATCGTGCCGACGCCCTTCGCCTAGAGGCCCCAACGCGGAGCTCCTCCGATCCGATGCGGAGGAGGCTCCTCGTGGCCTCTCGCGCCCGGCGGGGGTCCGTCGGGCGCCCACGAAGCGCGGGAGCGGGAGGACGACAGCGCCCTCCGGCTCCACCCGGAGTGCGGGAGTCGGCTAGCTGTCGATCACCCGCACCAGCTCCTCGATGAAGCCGCCGAAGTCCGTGGAGCGCCGGATGAGTCGCTGCACCTCCGCCCGGTCGGCGAACACCTCGACGAACTGGTCGAACACCGACTGGAAGGTGCTGCGGCCGGCCGAGGCGAACGCGATCATAGCGATCACGTTCACCCGCTGCTCGCCCCACTCCATCGCGGTGTCGTTCACGACGATCGCGATGGAGGTGTGGCGGGCGCTCATCGCCATCGCGTGCGGGACCGCGAGGTTGTCGGTGAACGCCGTGGAGCTCATCCGCTCGCGCTCGATGGCGCCGTCGACGTAGTCCTCGTCGATGATGCCGCCGGCGATCATCCGCTCGCCCAGCATCCGGATCATCGCCGCCTCATCGCGCGTGTGCACGTTGCGGAAGAACAGCTCCTCGTCGAAGAACTGCAGCAGCTCGTCCTTGATCTGCGCGCGGCGGCGGTGCCGGCGGACGCGGGCGATGGCCCGGCGTACCGTCTCGACGTCGTGGTCGGTGAGGAACGGCTGCACGACCACGACGTCGTCGGACGCGGGGCGCTCGTCGATCGTGGTGATCACGAGGTCGGCGGTGAGCCGGTCCCAGTCGACGTCGCTCCGCGTGATCAGCGAGCGCACCTCCACCTCGGTGCCGAGCGAGCGCTCGACGCGCAGGCGCAGCATGTGAGCGAGGTCGTAGTAGTTGGGGCAGACGATCACGCAGGACAGACGCTCCTCCCGCCGGGACACCCGCTCGAGGAACGAGCCGACGTGGAGGGCGATGTAGGCGATCTCGTCCTCGTTGACCACGACGCCCCGCCGGCGCTGCAGCCCGCTCGCCAGGAACACGGCGATCTCGTAGGTCATCGGGTAGCTGGTCTTGATCGAGCGGGTGAGCGGGTTGCGAGAGTAGCCGCCCTCGGCGGCCCGGGCGATCAGGTTCCGCACGTGCAGGGCGAGGCGGACGATGAAGCCCTCGTCGTCGAGGTCGACCAGGTACTCGCGGTTGACGTCGGCGACGAGCTCGCGGACGACGGCGAGGTCCTCCGGGTCGAGGTAGTTCTCGACCACGGCGGCGACCGGCTCGTTCTGCCCGGGCGTCGCCACCCGCGTCGTCATCAGGATCGCGAGCTGGGCGAGCTCGGCGTCGGTCAGGCGCGTCGCGAAGTGCCGCTCCACCAGCTCCGCCAGCAGGGCCGCGAGCTCGCCGTGGATCGCGGGGGAGGGGCGGGAGCCGGAGGGGTCCCCGATGCCCCGGGCGACGCGGTCGACGGCGATCGCGATGTGGAGGAGGACGCTGTTCACGCCGTAGTCGTTGATGTAGTAGCCGCGGGTCTCGAGCTCGGCCAGCAGCTCGGTCTTGAAGGCGCCGAGGCCGGGGGAGGCGAACTCGCGCTGGACGTCGTCGAGCGTGAAGACGCCCTGCGCGCTCTCGTCGCGGAACATCCGCGAGATCAGGCGGCGGCGGGCCTCCTCGCTGCCCTCGAGGCGCACCGACGGGCCGCGCCGGACCAGCCCGAGGCCGGCCTCGTCGGCGAGGGCCTTCACCCGGCGCAGATCGGCGTCGACGGTCGACTCGCTCACCGACAGCGCGTCGGCGAGGGCGAAGACGTTTAGGCCCTCGTCGGAGTCGACCAGGCGGCGGACGATGCTGTACAGCCGGTCGCGCGGTGTGTCGGGCTCGACGTCGCGGCTGCGCTGCGCCTCCAGGTACGCCGCGTACGCCTCGCGCGCGAGCCGGTAGCCGTTCGCGGAGGACTCGACCGGCTCCAGCGGGGCGGCCTGCGCCTTCACCGCGGTGACGTAGCTCCGGACGCTGCGGGTGGTGACTCCGAGCCTGTCGGCGAGCTCGTGCGCCGTCACCCAGCCGTCGGCGCGGGAGAGGTACTCCAGCAGTCGTTCGCGGTTGTCAGGCATCAGGCTCCAGGCGTGCGGTCGGGGCGGGCGCCGGGAGCGCCACGACCCTGCCGCGGGCCCGCAGGACGCGGGCGGCGAGTCGTACGTCCCGTCAGTCAATCACCCCGGCGACGCGCCCGGGAGCCCCCGCGCCGCGGGTGGAAGGGGCCGTCTTCCGCCCCCGCGGAAGATTGTCTGCTGGAGGGTGCCGCCCCTCCGAGGGGATGCTTGGATGAATCACGACCCGGACGCGAGGAGGCGAACGAGGTGCGGAAGATCCTGATCGTCTGCGGTGCAGGCGCGTCGAGCACGTTCCTGGCCCACCGGCTGCGAGCGGGCGCGAAGGAGCGCGGCATGGATGCCGTGTTCCGCTCCGAGACCCTCAACGGTCTCGACCACTCCCTCCCCGAGGCCGACGTCCTCCTCGTGGGGCCGCACCTCGAGTCGCAGTTCGACGGACTCCGCCACCGTGCGGAGCTCGTGGGAGCCGCGGCCGCCCTCCTCCCGCCCGATGTCTTCGGAGCGCACGGTGCCGATGCCGTGCTCGAGACCCTGCCCGTCCTCTTCGCCGCTCGCGCGGTCGTCGCAGGCGCGGACGGGGACTCCTCCACCCGCCCGGTCCGTCCGGGCGAGCCCGACTCCGGGCACCACTGATGCAGTCGCGACTGCAGGATCAAGGAGAAACGTTCATGGTCGAGCGCACCGTGCAGGTTGCATCGTCGAAGGGCCTCCACGCCCGCCCCGCCTCGCTCTTCAGCCAGGCCGCGGCGAAGTCGGGTCAGAAGGTCCTCGTCGCCAAGGGCGACGCGACCCCGGTCAACGCCGCGTCGATCCTCGGGATCATCTCGCTCGGCATCGAGCACGGC
>NZ_PSWC01000021.1:0-74868 GCF_002931535.1 Rathayibacter sp. AY1C6
CCGTGAAGCCCCTGCGCGAGCTGCTGCCCGCCGTGCTCCCCGCGGGCGCCGGGCCGGAGGGCGCCGGTGGGGTCGAGCAGGAGCGCGCCCTCGGCGGTGAGCGAGCCGGCGTCGGCGCCCGCGGGGAGCACGGCGGGCAGCAGCTCGCGCAGGGGCTTCACGGCGCCGGCCGCGCGCTCGTCGTAGAGGTCGACGACACGCTGGTCGTAGTCGCGGGTCGCCGGGTCGGTCGGGACCATGCCGGAGGCGTCGCCGACTCCGAGGACCTTCTCGCCGGTGAGGCGCCAGTGCACGTAGCCGGCGAGGGTGGTGAGGAAGTCGATCCGCTCGACGTGCGGCTCGGAGTCGAGGACCGCCTGGTGCAGGTGCGCGAGCGACCAGCGCAGCGGGATGTTGGCGCCGAACAGCTCGGTGAGCTCGGCCGACGCGGGGCCTGTGCTGGTGTTGCGCCAGGTGCGGAAGGGGACGAGCAGCCCGCCGTCCGCATCGAAGGGGAGGTAGCCGTGCATCATCGCCGAGACGCCGAGCGCCCCGACGGAGGAGAGCTGCACGCCGTGGCGCGACGAGGCGTCGGCGACGAGGTCCGCGTAGGCGGCCTGGAGGCCCGCGTGGACGGCGTCGAGGGAGTAGGTCCAACGGCGGTCGACGAACTGGTTCTCCCACTCGTGGCTGCCGACGGCGAGGACCACGGACGGGTCGGCCGCGTCGACCAGGCACGCCTTGATCCGGGTGGAGCCGAGCTCGATGCCGAGGGCGGTGGCGCCGCTCGTGATCACGTCGGCGGGGGTGGGCCTGCGCTGGTCCATCATGCTCCTCGCTCGGGCGATGTGACCGTTCACAAAGCCCCGGGTCAGCGTAGGCGAAACGGCTCGGGGTCGGCAAGCGAGGGGCCCGCCCGACGGGGTCCGACTGCTCCTCCTCCGCCGCAAGCCCCTTCCGCCGGGGGCCGCCCGCTTGGTCGCATGAGGCATGCGTGAGATCAGACTCGTCAGACTCGTCACCCGCCTCGAGAACGCCGCCGCCCTCGATCCGCTCGTCGGCCGGGTGAAGCGGGCCGTGAACGCGGTGGTCCGGCCGCAGCCGGTGCGGGACGTGCTGCACGGCGTCCCGGTCGGCCACCCCGTCCATCCGCTGCTCGTCCTCGTGCCCACCGGCGCCTGGGTGTCGGCGGCGGTGCTCGACCTGCTGCCGGGGAACCAGCGCGCGGCGAGGACCCTCGTCGGCGTCGGCGTGATCAGCGTCCTGCCGACCGCCGCTTCCGGCTTCACCGACTGGTCGGAGCTGCACGAGCAGCAGACCCGCGTCGGGCTGGTGCACTCGGCGGCCAACGTGGTCGCGACGGGCCTCTACGCCGCGTCGTGGGTGCAGCGCCGCCGCGGGCGCACCACGAGCGGGAAGGTGCTCGGGATGCTCGGGCTCGCCGTAGTGTCAGGCGGCGGCTACCTGGGCGGCCACCTCAGCTACCGGCAGGCGGCGGGGGCGAACCACGCGGAGGACGTGCCGCACCGCTTCCCCTCCGGCTGGCAGGAGCTCGGCGCCCTGGCGGACCTGCCGGAGCGCACGCCGGTGAGGAGGGAGGTCGCGGGCCTCCCCCTGCTCGCCTTCCGGCGGGGCGAGCGGATCGACGTGCTCTCGAACGTCTGCAGCCACCTCTCGGGCCCGCTCGACGAGGGCGAGGTCTCGGCGGACGGCTCGGGGGAGGCGTGCGTCGCCTGCCCGTGGCACGGCAGCACCTTCTCGCTCGAGACCGGCGAGGTGCTGCGGGGGCCGGCCACCTCGCCGCAGCCGCGGTTCGAGACGCGGGTGCGCGAGGGGCGCGTGGAGGTGCTGCTGCCGCACGCGGGGTGAGGCGGGGGCCGGTGCTGCTCAGGCCTGAGCCGTCGACGCCCGCTCCACCAGCACCGGCGGCACCGGGCGGTCGACGGCGGGCTCCTCGCCGCGCAGCTCCGCGAGCACGACGCCGATCGTGCGGCGGCCGACTTCCGCGAAGTCCTGGCGGATGGTGGTCAGCGGCGGCTGGTAGTGCGCCGCCTCGGGGACGTCGTCGAAGCCGACGACGCTGAGGTCCTCGGGCACGCGCAGTCCCCGCTCGGTGCAGGCGTGCAGGAGTCCGAGGGCCATCTGGTCGTTGCCGGCGAACACCGCGGTCGGCCGGGGCGAGGAGTCGAGGAGGCGGAGGCCGGCGCGGTAGCCGGACTCGGCGCTCCAGTCGCCCTCCACGACGGCGACAGGGTCGAGGCCGGCCGCGCTCATCCCGGCGCCGAAGCCCTCGAGCCGCGCCTGCGCCTCCACCCAGTGCTGCGGACCGGCGAGGTGCGCGATGCGGGTGTGGCCGAGGCCGACGAGGTGCTCGGTCGCCAGTCGCGCTCCGGCCGCCTGGTCGACGAGGAGCAGGGAGTCGGCGCCGCGGTCCGTCGCGCCGAGCGTCACCGAGGGGACGCCGATCGCGAGGCTCTCGATCGCCTCCAGCGCGCGCTCCTGCGGGGCGAGGACCACGATCGCCTCCACCGACTCCCGCTGCAGGTGGGCGAGACCGTCGGCCAGCGACTCCGCGTCCGGCGCCGCGTTCACGACCGGGACCCGGTAGCCCGCGTCGCGCGCCGCCTGCTCGATCGCGGCCATCGCGGTGGCGGTGCCGTAGAAGCTGTGGCTCTCGGCGGCGAGGATCCCGATCAGGCCGGAGCGGCTCGTCGCCAGGGCGCGGGCGGCGGCGCTGGGGCGGAAGCCGAGGTCCTCGATCGCGGCGAGCACGCGCTCCCGGGTGCGCGGCCGCAGCTGGGGGCTGTCGTTGAGCACCCGCGAGACCGTCTGGTACGACACTCCGGCCCGCACCGCGACGTCGCGGATGGTCGGCGCGCGGTCGAGGGGCATGGCCACACCGTAGCGGTGCGTGCGCCCCCGCCCCCTCCCGCGAGACGCCTCCCGGGTGCGCGTCCGTCGGCGGGTCGCGTACCGGAGTGGCGTGCCGCGGGCGCGGGTCAGGGGCCGCCGAGCCAGTGGTCGATGCGGTGGTGGTCGGGGGTGAAGCCGTGGTCGACGCCCCAGAGGACGGCCTGCGTGCGGCTGGTCGCGCCGATCTTGCCGTAGACGCTGCGGATGTAGGACTTCACCGTGTTGGGGCTGAGGTAGGTGAGGGCGGCGACGTCGGCGTTGCTCTTGCCCTGCGTGATGAGCGCGAGGATCTCCGACTCCCGGTCGGTGATGCCCTCGTGGCGGCCCGGCCAGTCGAGGCCCGGTGCGCTGCCCGCCCGCCGTGGAGGATCGCTGACGACGACCTCGCCCGCCGCCACCCGCTCGAGCGCGGCCACCAGCTCCCGCGCCGGCAGGGTCTTGGAGAGGTAGCCGTGGACGCCCTGCTCGAGGGCGTCCGCGATGAGCGTCGGCGCGAAGTTCCAGGTGTAGACGACCACGTGCTCGGCCCGCTCGTTGCGCACCAGCTCCGCGATCTCGTGGTGGTCCGACTCCGGCTGGGCGAACGAGTCGTAGAGGACGACGTCGATCCGGTCGGAGAGGGAGGCGTTCGCGTCGATCTCGGCGACGACCACCCGATCGCGGTAGTGGTCGAACATGTGCGCGAGGCCCGTGAGGACGACGTCGTAGTCGTCGACGAGCGCGACGGTGAGGGGCGCACGGCGGGTCATGGTCGGACGCTACCGCACGGCTCGTCGGGGCGAGCACACCCCGAGGGGTGTACCGCCGCCTCCTCCGGGGTGGTTGCGTAGCCACCGGTCCCGCAACCGCGGAACCGACCAGCGGGCCCCCACCCGCACAACGGAAGGACGACCGCCATGCTCGGTCTCATCATCAGCCTCATCGTCGTCGGACTCATCGCAGGAGCGCTGGCCCGGCTCATCGTCCCCGGGAAGCAGAGCATCAGCATCGGCATGACCATCGTGCTCGGCATCGTCGGCTCGTTCGTCGGCGGCTTCCTCGGGTTCCTGATCTTCCAGCACGACCCGATGGACGGCTTCTTCCAGCCGGCCGGCATCATCGGCTCGATCATCGGAGCGATCATCGTCCTGCTCGTCTACACCCGCTTCGCCGGCCGCTCCGCCGCGCGCCGCTGACCCGCAGCGCACGGCGACAGCGAGGTCGCTGCCGACCCGCGCTCCGCGGGCGTGCAGGCACCACGCTGACCGGCGGCCCCGGCCCGGCTCCCTCCACGGGCCGGGCCGTCGTGCTGTCCGCGGGGTGCCCGGGCGTCGACCGCGGTCTCCGACGCTGCGTCCGCGGGTGCCGACGCTCCGTCCGCGGAGCCCGCGCCGCGTCCTCCGACCTCCGTGGATCGGCGGCCGAGTCCGTCGACGCCGCGTCGGTGGCGGCCGAGTCCGTCGCCCCAGAGTCGGCAGCCGCGCAGCCCGTCGCCGCCCAGCCGCCGCGCACCGGGGTGCGCGATGCTCGGGCGATGCCGCTCGTCGTCCCCGATGCCCTCGTCCCGCTCGCGCTCCGGCTCGCCCGTGCGAACCGCACCTTCGTCAGCGCGGAGGGAGCCCGTCGCCGCATCCGGGAGCGCGCGCTCCGTCCCGCCTCCTACGGCCCGCCGCCCCGCCTCCGGCCCGGCGTGCGCGTCGACGTGGAGCAGGTCGGCTCCTGGCCGGTCTACACGATCCGCCCGCGGGTGATCCGCGGCGGCGTCGTCTACGTCCACGGCGGCGGCTGGGTGAACGAGATCGCGCCCCAGCACTGGTGGCTCGCCGCCCGCATCGCCGACGAGGTCTCCGTCGCGGTGACCCTCCCGATCTACCCGCTCGTGCCCTTCGGCACGGCGCTCGAGGCGCGCGACGGTGTCCGCGCCCTGGTGCTGCGGAGTCTTGAGCGGCACGGGGCGACCTGCCTCGCCGGCGACTCGGCGGGCGGCCAGATCGCCCTCTCGACGGCCCTCGCCCTGCGTGACGAGGGGGTGGTCCTGCCGCGCACGACCCTCGTCTCGCCCGCGCTCGACCTCTCCTGGAGCAACCCGCGGATCCCCGAGGTGCAGCCGACCGATCCCTGGCTCGGCACCCCGGGCGGTCGCGTCCTCGCCGAGAGCTGGCGCGGCGCCCTCGACCTGCTCGATCCCGTGGTCAGCCCGCTGTTCGGCGACCTGGCGGGCCTCGGCCCCCTCACCGTCTTCACCGGCACGCGGGACGTCCTCAATCCGGACGCCCACGTGCTGGCCGAGCGGGCGGCGGCCGCCGCGGTCCCGTTCGAGCTCCACGAGGCCGTCGGGCAGGTCCACGTGTACCCGCTCGTGCCCACGCGGGCCGGCCGCGAGGCGCAGCACGACCTTGTCGAGGGGCTCCGCGCGGCGGTCTGATCGGAGGCTCGCCCAGGCGTCCGGCAGGCTCCTCTCAGTCCGTCTTCCGGACGGCGGACGGCGCCGCCGCCCGCTCGTCCACGACGTCGAGGCGAGCCAGCGCGTTCGCCGTCCCTCGGCGGCCCCGTGACGCGACCAGGCCGATCATCGCGGCCGCCGCGAGGGCGAAGGCGAGCAGCGACCAGAACCCGCCCTCGACGGCGAGCAGGGTCGACCAGCCGCCCGATCCCGCCGCCCAGCGCACGAGCCGCTGCCAGAGGAGCGGTCGCGGCTCGGGACGCAGGCGCACCACGGTCTCGCCGAGGGTCCGTCCGGACCGCAGCACGATCACCAGCTGGAGCAGCGGAGCGACGAACGGCAGGGCGCCGAGAACCACGTCCCCGGGGCTCGAGCGCGTGTCCACCCCCGCGAGCACGAGGCCGACCCCGGTGATCGAGACGAGCGCGCCCGTGATGAGGCTCAGCGCGAGAACGTCGCAGAACATGCCGAACGCGCGGCGGCGGATCGTGACCGGGCGGGCCAGCTCCGGCACCGCGCCCTCGGTCCGGCGGGTGAAGAGGAGGAGGGCGGGGGAGAGGAGGGTGCCGAGCAGGGCGCCGGCCGTGTTGGCCAGCAGGTCGTCGACGTCGAAGAGCCGGTAGGCGCACGGGTAGAGGAACCAGTCGCCGGTGAGCTGCGTGACCTCGATGAGGAGCGAGACGGCGAAGCCGGCGACGGTGCCGCCGATCAGCCCGGCGACGAGGCGCCCGCGCAGAGCGAGGTGGCGGACGAGCATCCCGAGGGGGACGAAGAAGACCACGTTCAGGAGCACCTGCGCGGACGCGGGGTTCGTCAGCAGCGCGCGGGGCCCGTCGATCCCGCCCTCCTTCGCGATGTCCGCGACGAAGGCGAACAGGCGCAGCTGCGGACCCGATCCGGTGCGGCAGGCGGCGGCGACCGTCGCCTCGTCGGGCAGGGGGAGGAGCGTGTAGGTGACGAGGGCGAGCGCGTAGACCACGGCGGCGAAGGCCAGCACCGCGTTGCCGATCCCGAGGACGCCGCGGCGCCGGTACTGCAGGGCGGCCCAGGGCACGAGGCCCACGAGGGCGACGGCGGAGCCGAACAGGAGGGCGAGCACGGCGGAGGTCATGCGTCGACAGTAGGAGAGCGGAGGCCCTTCTCGACCGCCCGGCGCATCAGGGGCCTCTGACAGCGCGGTTCGTCCCTCCCCAGCGCGGGATCCGGGCGCTCCTCCACGGATCCGAGCGATCCCCGCCCGCCGCCTCCACGCCCTGCTAGCGTTTCCTGGGTCGCGTCCAAGAAACGCGTGCACCCCCGACCCCTCCACGAAAGACGTCATGCCGCTGCGCTCCCGCCTCCTCGCCCTCCCCGCCGCCGTCGCGGCCGCCGCGCTCCTGCTCAGCGGCTGCACCGCCGAGACGCCCGACGCCTCCAGCACCCCCGTCGACGGCGGGACCCTCACCTACGCGTCCGGCGACGCCGAGCCCACCTGCCTCGACCCGCACGTCGGCGGCAACTACCCGCAGGCGCTCCTCGCGACACAGGTGCTCGAGTCGCTCGTCTCGCGCGACGCCGACGGCACCATCACGCCGTGGCTGGCCGAGTCGTGGACCGTCTCGGACGACGCGCTCAGCTACGACTTCACCCTGCGCGAGGGCGCGACCTTCACCGACGGCACCGCCCTCGACGCGGAGGCGGTCGCCGCGAACATCGCGCACCTGCAGGACCCGGCGACCAAGTCCTCCACCGGCTACCTCGCCGTGGCGAAGGTCGCCTCCGTCACCGCGGTCTCGCCGACCGTCGCCCGCTTCACCCTGACCGCGCCGGACAGTGCGCTGCTCGAGTCGCTCGCGCAGCCGTGGACCGCGATCGAGTCGCCCGCCGGCATCGCCCGCGGCGAGGAGGCGAACTGCGAGGCGCCCGTCGGCACCGGCCCCTTCACCGTCTCGGAGTGGGTCAAGCAGGACCACGTGACCCTCACCCGCAACGAGGCCTACGACGCGTCGACCGGCCCGACCGGGGACGGCCACGAGGGCCCCGCGCACCTGGCGAGCATCACCTGGCGCTTCATCCCCGACTCCGCCACCCGCTACGCGGCGCTGCAGTCGGGCGAGGTCGACGTGCTCGACAACGCCCAGCCCGACACTCTGAAGGCCGCGACCGGAGCCACCGACCTCGTCGAGCTCGACGCGCCCCGGCCCGGCTCGGTCAACCGCCTCGAGCTCAACTCCGGGCAGGCGCCGTTCGACGACGAGTCCGTCCGCGAGGCGTTCGTCCGCGGCGTCGGCGTGAACGACGCGATCGACTCCCTCTTCTTCGGCACCGCCGAGCGCTCCTATTCCCCGCTGTCCAGCCGCGAGGCGACCGCGTACTCCGACCCGTCGCTCTTCGAGGACGCCGGGCCCGACTCCGAGACGGCCGCCGCCGAGGACCTGCTCGAGAAGGCCGGCTGGGTGGACTCGGACGGCGACGGCATCCGCGAGAAGGACGGCACGCCGCTGACGCTGCGCTTCCCCGTCAGCACCAACCAGTCGATCCCGGCCGAGCAGTCGCTGTTCGAGCAGATCCAGGCATCGGCGAAGACCCTCGGCTTCGACGTGCGGATCAGCCTGCTCGACCTGTCGAGCTGGTACACCGCGCTCGCGTCGAACGAGTACGAGCTGGTGAGCGCCCCGTACACGAAGGTCGGACCCGACGTGCTGCGGATCCTCTACTCCTCCTCGGGCATCACCCCCGCGCCGAGCGGCTACTTCGCCAACCACGCGCAGATCGCCGACCCCGCGCTCGACTCGCTGCTCGAGCAGGCGAGCGCCACCACCGACGAGGACGCCCGCGCCGACCTGTACGAGCAGGCGCAGCGGATCGTCCTCGAGGGCTACTGGATCCTGCCGCTCTACGACCAGCAGAACCACTACCTGCACCGGTCGGCCGTCCAGGGCCTCGTCGCCCTCGACACCGTGTCGACCCCCTGGTTCGCCGACGCCTGGGTCTGACCCGGCCCCGGAGAGCCGCCTGCACCGATCGAAGAGCGGACGCATGCCGGTCGAGTAGTCGCCGCGGCGGCGCACCGAGACCCCGCGATCGGGACGGGCGGATCTCGATGCGCCCGCTCCGCGGGCTGCTCGATCAGCAGGGGTCCGTCCTCCATGCTGGTCGAGTAGCCGCCGTCGGTCGCGCATCGCGTGCTCCGGAGGGAACGGACCTCGACGACGCCCCCCTCCACCGCCCCGACCAGAGAGGACGCCCGCCCGCATGATCCGCCGCGCGCTCCTCCGCCTCGGCGGCGCCCTCGTGGTGCTCTGGGCCGTCGCGACCGCCGTCTTCGTCCTCATCCGCCTCGTCCCCGGCGATCCGGCGCAGGCGATCCTCGGCGGTCCGGGCTCGCAGGCGTCTCCCGAGGCGCTCGCCGCGGTGCGGGAGCAGTACGGCCTCGACCAGCCGCTCCTCGTGCAGTACCTGGTGCAGCTCGGCAGGCTCGCGCGCGGCGACCTCGGCACCTCCTACTCCCTGCGCACTCCCGTCGCGCAAATCCTCGGCGAGCAGCTGCCCGGCACCCTCCTGCTCGCCGTGCTCGCGCTCACCGCCGCATGGATCCTCGCGCTCACGACCGCCCTCTGGTCGACCCGGGGCGGACGGCTCGCCGCCGCGATCGGGTCCGGCCTCGAGCTCACGGCGGCCGCGCTCCCGCACTTCTGGCTGGCGACCGTGCTGATCGCCGTCTTCGCGACCGCGCTGCGCTGGCTGCCCCCCGTGAGCACCGGGTCGCCCGCCGGGCTGGTGCTGCCGACGCTGACCCTCGCGATCCCGCTGGCGGGCTTCCTCGGCCAGGTGATGCGCCGCTCCCTCCTCGACGCGCTGGAGTCGCCGTTCGTGCTCGCCGCTCGGGCGCGCGGCGAGGGCGAGCTCGGCGTCCGCGCCCGCCACGCCCTGCGCCACGCGGTGCTGCCGGGGGTCTCGCTCTCGGGCTGGGCGTTCGGCTACCTGATCGGCGGGGCCGTGGTGGTCGAGACGATCTTCGCGAGGCCGGGGCTCGGCCGGACTCTGCTTGCGGCGGTGACGGTCCGTGACGTGCCGGTGGTGACGGGTGTCGTGCTGGTCACGGCGCTGGCGTACATCGTCGTGACCCTCGCCACCGATCTGCTGAACCGCGTGATCGACCCGCGGCTGGCCCGGCGGGAGGCGGTCGCGTGAGCGAGCTCGAGCTGCGCGCCGCCCGCCCGCTCCGCCGGGGTCCCTCCCGCCTCCGCGCCGGCGAGGTGCTGGCCGCGTTCTTCGTCGTGCTGCTCCTGCTCGCCGCCGTCGCGCCCGGGCTGCTCGCCCCCTCCGATCCGCTCGCCGTCGCTCCGCGCGACGCCTTCACCCCACCGGGTGCCGCGCACCTGCTCGGCACCGACGAGTCCGGTCGGGACGTCCTCAGCCGCCTCATCGCGGGGGCCGGCGCGTCCCTCCTGATCGGCGCCAGCGCCACCGCGATCGGCCTCGTCCTCGGCGCGGTGCTCGGGGTGGTCGCGGCGTTCGGCGGCCGCGTCGTCGACGGCGTGATCGGCCGCGTGCTCGAGGTGCTCTTCGCCTTCCCCGCGCTCCTGCTCGCGCTGCTCGTGATCGTGGTCACGGGTCCCGGAGTCGTCCCCGCCACCATCGCGGTCGGCCTCTCGACCGCGCCGGGGTACGCCCGCATCCTGCGCACGCAGCTGCTCGGCATCCGCGACTCCGGCTACGTCGAGGCGGCGCGCGTGCTGGGGCACGGACCCGTCCGCATCCTCGTCCGGCACGTCCTCCCCAACACCTTCGGGCCGCTCGCCGTGCTGGCGACCCTCGGCGTCGGCCAGGCGATCGTCTGGGCCTCGGCCCTCAGCTACCTGGGCCTGGGCGCCGAGCCGCCCGCGCCGGAGTGGGGCGCGATGCTCTCGGCGGGCCGCACCTACCTCGCGAGCGCGTGGTGGCTGACCGTGTTCCCAGGACTGGCGATCGTGCTGACCACGATCGCGACGACGATCCTCGGCGGGCGTCTGCGGGGTGCGCGGTGAGCGCGGTCGTCGTCGAGGGGCTCCGGGTCGCCTTCGACGGAGTCGAGGTGGTGCACGGGGTCTCGTTCCGCGTGGACCCGGGGGAGTGCGTCGCGATCGTCGGCGAGTCCGGGTCCGGCAAGAGCGTCACCGCGCGAGCGCTGCTGGGGCTGAGCGGAGGCGCCGTGACCGGGAGCGTCCGCGTCGGCGGGACCGAGGTGGTCGGAGCGGGCGAGCGGGAGCTGCGGCGGCTGCGCGGCGGATCCGTCGGCTTCGTCCCGCAGGACGCGCTGCTCTCGCTCGACCCGCTGCGCCCGATCGGCCGCGAGATCGGCGACGTGCTCCGCCTCCACGGCCGCCTCCCCGCGGCCGAGCGGGCGCAGCGGACGGTCGAGGCCCTGGCGAGCGTCGGCATGCCGGAGCCGGCCGAGCGGATGCGGGAGCGCTCGGGCGACCTCTCCGGCGGGCTCCGCCAGCGCGCCCTCCTCGCGGCGGCCGTGGCGCTCGATCCGCCGCTGCTCGTCGCCGACGAGCCGACCACCGCGCTCGACGTCACCGTCCAGGCCCGCGTGCTCGAGCTCTTCGCCGAGCAGAAGGCGCGCGGCCGGGCGCTCGTCCTGGTCTCGCACGACCTCGCGGTGGTGGCGGGCCTCGCCGACCGCATCCTCGTGCTGGCCGACGGCCGCGTGGTGGAGGAGGGGACCGCGGCCGAGGTGCTGCGCGCGCCCCGCAGCCCCGAGGCCCGCGCGCTCGTGGCCGCCGTCCCCGCCGGGCGACCGCGCGGCTCCCGGCTCACCGACCCGACCGCACCGGCGACTCCGCCCGAGACCCCCGGGGAGGTCGTGGTCGCGGCCCGCGGACTCGCCGCCCGCTTCCCGCTGCCCGGTGGAGGAGTGCGGGTCGCGGTCGACGACGTCGACCTCCGGCTGCGGCGCGGCGAGACCGTCGGGCTCGTCGGCGAGTCCGGGTCGGGCAAGAGCACGGTGGCCCGGCTCGTGCTGGCGCTGCGGCGTCCGGACGAGGGCGCCGTCGAGCTGTTCGGCGAGCCGTGGTCGGCAGCGACCGAGCGCTCCCGCCGTCCCCGCCGCCCGCGGATCGGCGCCGTCTACCAGGACAGTCTCTCCTCGTTCGACCCGCGCTGGAGCGTCGGCCGCCTCCTCCGCGACGCCGGCGCCGCCTCCGTGCCCGCGCTGCTCGAGAGCGTGGGGCTCGACCCCGCCCTGGAGCGGCGCTCGCCGCGGACCCTCTCCGGCGGTCAGCGCCAGCGCGTCTCGATCGCCCGGGCGCTGGCGACGCGCCCCGACGTGCTGATCTGCGACGAGCCCGTCTCGGCCCTCGACGTGTCGGTGCAGGCGCAGATCCTCGACCTGCTCGACGACCTGCAGCGCCGTCACGGCCTCGCCCTCCTCCTCATCTCGCACGACCTCGGCGTGATCGCGCACATGAGCGATCGCATCGCCGTGATGCGCGAGGGTCGGATCGTCGAGGCGGGGCCGGCCACGTCGCTCCTCGCCGTACCGCAGGAGGAGTACACGCGCCGCCTGCTCGCCGCCGCCCCTCGCCTCGAGCGCTGAGCCGTCCGCGGCGCGGCCCCCGCGCAAGCCCGCGCCGCGAATCCGCCGCACCTCCACCACGTGTCGGACCTGCGGCGTAGCGTTGCCGAGGTGATGCGCCCGACGACCCAGACCCTCGGCCAGCTCCGTGCCTCCGGGCACGTGCAGAAGAGCCTCCGCACCGAGATCCGCGACAACCTGCTCGATGCTCTGCGCGAGGGCCGCGACCCCTGGCCGGGCCTGCACGGCTTCGCCGAGACGGTCATCCCGCAGGTCGAGCGCGCCGTCATCGCCGGCCACGACATCGTCCTGCTGGGCGAGCGCGGCCAGGGCAAGACCCGCCTCCTGCGCACCCTCGTCGGCCTGCTCGACGAGTGGACGCCCGTCATCGCGGGGTCCGAGCTCGGCGAGCACCCCTACGAGCCGATCACCACGGAGAGCCGCCGCCGAGCGGAGGAGCTGGGCGAGGACCTGCCCGTCGCCTGGAAGCCCCGCGAGGAGCGCTACGTCGAGAAGCTGGCCACGCCCGACACCAGCGTCGCCGACCTCATCGGCGACGTCGACCCGATGAAGGTGGCCGAGGGCCGCAGCCTGGGCGACCCGGAGACCATCCACTTCGGCCTCATCCCGCGCAGCCACCGCGGCATCGTCGCGATCAACGAACTGCCGGACCTCGCCGAGCGGATCCAGGTCGCCATGCTCAACGTGATGGAGGAGCGCGACATCCAGATCCGCGGCTACGTCCTCCGCCTCCCCCTCGACGTCCTCGTCGTCGCGAGCGCGAACCCGGAGGACTACACGAACCGCGGCCGGATCATCACGCCGCTGAAGGACCGCTTCGGCGCCGAGATCCGCACCCACTACCCGACCGCCCTCGTCGACGAGGTCGCCGTCATCCGGCAGGAGGCGGACCTCGTCGCGACCGTGCCCGACGCGCTCATCGAGATCCTCGCCCGCTTCACGCGGGCCCTGCGCGAGTCGAGCTCCGTCGACCAGCGCAGCGGTGTCAGCGCCCGCTTCGCCATCGCCGGCGCCGAGACGATCGCCGCCGCCGCCCTGCACCGCGCCACCCGCCGCGGCGAGGAGGAGGCGGTCGCCCGCCCCATCGACCTCGAGACCGCCGTCGACGTGCTCGGCGGCAAGATCGAGTTCGAGTCGGGGGAGGAGGGCCGCGAGGACGAGATCCTCGACCACCTGCTCCGTCAGGCCACCGCCGAGACCGTCCGCGCCCACCTGCGCGGCGTCGACCTCGGGCCGCTCGTCGAGGCGGTCGAGAACGGCGCGATGATCACGACCGGCGAGCAGGTGACCGCCCGCGAGTTCCTGGCCGGCCTGCCGCTGCTGGGCGAGGCCCGCGTGTACGACGAGGTCGCCGAGCGCCTCGACGCCGTGGGGGAGGGGCGCCGCGCCGGAGCGGTCGAGCTCGCCCTCGAGGGCCTCTACCTCTCGCGCAAGCTGAGCAAGGAGACGGGCGGGGGCGAGGCCGTCTATGGCTGATGCTCCGCGCGGCAACCGGCGGCTGAAGCGCGACGCGCGCTACGCGAAGTACGACGGGGGACCCGATCCGCTCGCTCCTCCGGTCGACCTGAAGGAGGCCCTCGACGCGATCGGCGAGGACGTGATGGGCGGCACCTCGCCCGAGCGCGCCCTGCGCGAGTTCCTCCGCCGGGGCACCCGCGACCGCGAGGGCCTGGACGACCTGGCCGCCCGCGTCGCCGAGCGGCGTCGCGAGCTCACGCAGAGGAACAACCTCGACGGCACGCTCCGCGAGATCCGCGAGCTCCTCGACAAGGCCGTCCTCGCCGAGCGCAAGCAGCTCGCCAGCGACACGCAGATGGACGACGGCGACCGCGCGCTCGCAGAGATCCAGCTCGACAGCCTCCCGCCCTCACCGGCCGCGGCCGTCTCGGAGCTCCGCGACTACCGCTGGCAGAGCCCCGAGGCGCGCGCCGACTTCGAGCGGATCCGCGAGCTCCTGGGCCGCGAGATGCTCGATCAGCGCTTCGAGGGGATGAAGCAGGCCCTCGAGAACGCGAGCGACGAGGACCGCGCCGCGATCGACGCGATGCTCCGCGACCTGAACGAGCTGCTCGAGGCGCACGCGCGCGGGGAGGACACCCCCGAGCAGTTCGACGCCTTCATGGAGCAGCACGGCGAGTACTTCCCCGAGGGCCCGGAATCGGTGGACGAGCTGATCGACGCGCTCGCCGCCCGCGCGGCGGCGGCCCAGCGGATGCGCAACTCGATGACCGCCGAGCAGCGCGCCGAGCTCGACGCCCTCGCCCAGGAGGCCTTCGGCACGCCGGAGCTCATGCAGTCGCTCGGCCGCCTCGACGAGACCCTGCGGGGGCTCCGTCCCGGCGAGGACTGGGGCGGCTCCGAGCGGATGGACGGCGAGCAGGGGCTCGGCCTCGGCGACGGGACGGGCGTGTTCCAGGAGCTGGCCGACCTCGACGCCCTCGCCGACCAGCTCGCGCAGACGGACCGCTCCTCCCTCGACGACCTCGACCTCGACCTGCTGGCGAAGCGCCTCGGCGAGGACGCCTCCGTCGACGCGCAGACGCTGAAGCGCCTGGAGCGGGCCCTGCGCGACTCCGGGACCCTGCGCCGCGGCTCCGACGGCCGCCTCGCCCTCAGCCCGAAGGCCATGCGCCAGCTCGGCAAGGCGCTCCTGCGCGACATCGCCGAGACCGTCTCCGGCCGTCAGGGCGCCCGCGACGTCCGGCGTGCGGGCGCGGCGGGCGAGCGCTCCGGAGCGACGCGCTCGTGGGAGTTCGGCGACACCGAGGCCTGGGACATCCCCCGCACGGTGACCAACGCCCTCACCCGCAGCGCCGGCGAGGGCCGACCGGTCGGCTCGGGGGTGCGCATCCTGATCGACGACGTCGAGGTGCAGGAGACGGAGGCGCGCACGCAGGCCTGTGTCGCGCTCCTCGTCGACACGTCGTTCTCGATGGCGATGGACGGCCGCTGGGTGCCGATGAAGCGCACCGCGCTCGCCCTGCACACCCTGATCAGCAGCCGGTTCCGCGGAGACGCGCTGCAGCTCGTCGCCTTCGGCCGACGCGCCGAGGTGATGGACGTCGAGCAGCTGGTGGGCCTGGACGCGGAGTGGGACAAGGGCACGAACCTGCACCACGCGCTGCTGCTGGCCAACCGGCACTTCCGCAAGCACCCGAATGCGCAGCCGGTGCTGCTCATCGTCACCGACGGCGAGCCGACCGCGCACCTCGAGCCCGACGGCGGCATCTTCTTCGACTACCCGCCGGACCCGCTGACGGTCGCCGTCTCGGTCCGCGAGCTCGACGCGTCGCTCCGCCTCGGCGCGCACACCACGTTCTTCCGCCTGGGCGACGACCCGGGCCTCGCGCGCTTCATCGACTCGCTCGCCCGCCGGATCGGCGGCTCGGTGGTGAACCCGGAGGCGGAGGACCTGGGAGCGGCCGTCGTCTCCTCCTACCTCGGCGCTCGCGGCGCGGGTCCGGGAGGCGGCGGAGCGCCGGGCGAGGAGCTGTTCGGCCGCGGCTGGAGCTTCTGAGCCCCTCAGGATGCAGGAGGGACCCGCTCCCGCGCCTGAGGATCAGCGCGTCCCCGTCGCTCCTGCGGCGTTCGTCCTGATCTCCGACCGCCCCCGGCTCAGAACAGCGGCCAGGGCACCGCGGGCATCCCGCCCCGCGGGCCCGGGAAGCGGCCGAAGGAGCCGAGCCGCTCGCAGCGCTTCGCGAACGCGGCGACCTCGTCCTCGGTGAGCAGCTCCGAGAGCGCCTCGCCGAGCGGTCCGTCGATCTGCGCGCGCAGGAGCGCCAGCGCCGTCAGCTCCTCCTCGAGCAGCGGTTCGCCGATCCAGCCCCAGAGGACCGTGCGCAGCTTGTGCTCGGAGTGGAAGGTGAGGCCGTGGTCGACCCCGTAGCGGTGGCCGTCGGGCAGCGCGAGCACGTGTCCGCCCTTCCGGTCCGCGTTGTTGGCGACCACGTCGAACACGGCCATCCGGCGCAGCGCCGTCGAGTCCTCGTGCACGAGGGAGATGTCGCGGTCCTCCTCGTCGCTGCCGTCGAGGACGTGCCGCCATCCGTCGGGCACGGCGTCGGCGGGCACCAGGTCGACCGCGTCCTGGTCCGGATCGATGTCCTGCCAGAGCTGGACCATGCCCGGCCCGAGCGGACCGTCGCGGAGCCACGTGCGCGGCACCACGTTCCAGCCGAGCGCCTCCGAGACGAGGTAGGCGGCGACCTCGCGGCCCGCGAGCACGCCGTCCGGGAAGTCCCACAGCGGCTTCTCGCCCGAGATCGGCTTGTAGACGACGGACGTCTCGCCGAGCTGCGCGAGGAACGTCGCGTTCGAGGCGATCGTGATCCGGCCGGCCAGCTCCAGCTCGCCGTCGAGCCCGCCCGGGTCGCTCATGCGGGCGGGCAGTCGTGCCCGTCGGGATCCATCGGCTCGCCGCAGCGGGGGCAGAGCGGACGTCCGGCGCCGACGACCTCGAGGGTGCGCTTCGCGAAGGCGCGCGCCGTCCCGACCGGGATCTTCACCTGCAGCATCTCGGTGGGCTCGGGCTCCTCCTCGGAGTCGTCCTCCGCCTCGGTCAGCGGGTAGGCCTCGATCACGATCTGCGCGGTGGACGGGTCCCAGCCGAGGCTGAGACCGCCGACGCGGAACTCGGGCTCCACGGGCTGGTCGAGGGGGTCGTTGTCGACGAGCTCCGGGGGAGTGCCGGCGGGGACGCTGACCGGGTTGCCCTGGGCGGTCATCAGCTGGTCGAGGATCTCGTCGATCTTCTCGGCGAGGAGGGCCGACTGCTGCTTCTCGAGGCCGACGCTGACCACGCGGGGCCCGGTCTTGGCCTGGAGGTAGAAGGAGCGCGAGCCGGGTGAGCCGACGGTCCCCACGACGACGCGATCGGGCCAGTCGAATCCGTGCACGATCGGAGGCATGCCCCCAGTCTACGAGCGCCCGCCTCCGCAGTGGCTGCGCGCGTCGGCCTCGGGCGGTCTGCCGATCGAGCGGCCCGCCCCTCCTGCTGACCGAGCCCCCCGCGGAGCGGGCGCATCGAGATCCATCGTCGGCGAGCACCCGCATCCCTGCCGCTCGATCGAGCCCTGAAGCGGCCCTCCCGAACCCGCGCCTACTCGTGCCCCGCCCCGCCCCCCACGGCGGCGTCCGCCACAGGGGCCGCCTTCCGCAGCCAGCCCAGGTCCCCGGCGTCCGTGTTCATCGAGACGACCTCGGGCCGCCCCGCGCCGTAGCGGATGATCGACACCGACGCCGGTCCGACGCTGAGCCTCTGGAAGAGGTCGAGGTGCATGCCGAGCGCGTCCGCGAGGATCGCCTTGATCGTGTCTCCGTGGCTGACCGCCGCCCACACCGCGCCGGCCCCGTGCTCCTCCGCCACCGCCGCGTCGTGCCGGCGGATCGCCGACACGGCCCGGGCCTGCATCGCGAGCATCCCCTCGCCGCCGGGGAACACCACCGCGGAGGGCTGGTTCTGCACCGTCGCCCAGAGCGGCTCCGTCGCGAGATCCCGCAGCGAGCGCCCCGACCAGTCGCCGTAGTCGCACTCGGTGATGCCCTTGTCGATCACCGTCGCCGGCGATCCCGTCTGCCGCTCGAGGACGAAGCGCGTGGTCTGCCGGCACCGCTCGAGCGGGCTCGACACCACGGTCGCGAGCTCGACCGCCGCCAGCCGCTCCCCGGTGCGGGCCGCCTGCGTGCGTCCGACGTCGTCGAGCCGCACTCCGGCGGTGCGTCCGGCGAGGATCCCCGCGGTGTTCGCGGTGGTGCGTCCGTGCCGGACGAGGAGGAGCGTGGGCATGGGGCCAGCGTAGGCGGCCGCGCTCCCGCCCCGCCCCGCCGAGGGGCCGGGGCCGCGCGACTCCATCGCGGGACGGATGCCCCGGCCGCAGCGCCTGCCTAGGGTGGAGGAGCGGCCGCCCACCGCGGCCCGGAAGGGACACACATGGACGGGACGACGCCCCCCGGCATTCCCCAGGACGGCACGGACACCGAGAGCCCCGCCGCGCGCACCGCCGCCGACGGCACCGCTGCCGAGCACACCGACTCCGAGCACACCGACTCCGCGACCCCCGCGTGGGCCGCCCCCGAGGCCTCCGGCCGCCACGGCGAGGTCGCTCTGCGGATCCGCGGCCTCCGCAAGCGCTTCGGCGACAAGGAAGCCGTGAAGGACATCGACCTCGACGTCCCCGCCGGGTCCTTCTTCGGGCTCGTCGGCCCCAACGGCGCGGGCAAGACGACGACCCTCTCGATGGCCACGGCCCTGCTCCGCCCCGACAGCGGCGTCGTCACGATCCACGAGGTCGACGTCTGGAAGGACACCCTCGAGGCGAAGCGGCTGATCGGCGTCCTCGCCGACGGCGTCAAGCTGTTCGACCGCCTCACCGGTCTCCAGCTCGTCACCTACTACGGTCTGCTCTGCGGGCTCGAGCGCTCCGTCGTCGTCGAGCGGACCGACGACCTCCTCGCCCTGCTCGGCCTCGATCCGGCCGACCGCACGCTCGTCGTGGACTACTCCGCGGGCATGACCAAGAAGATCGCGCTCGCCTGCGCGCTCGTGCGCGCCCCGCGCCTCCTGGTGCTCGACGAGCCGTTCGAGTCGGTCGACCCGGTCTCGGCGGCGAACATCCGCGACATCCTCACCGGCTTCGTCGCGTCGGGCGGCACGGTCATCGTCTCGTCCCACTCCATGGACCTCGTCGAGCGGATGTGCGACCGGGTCGCCGTCATCGCCGACGGCCGCGTGCTCGCCTCCGGCACCCTCGAGGAGGTCCGCGCCGGCTCCAGCCTCGAGGAGCGCTTCGTCGAGCTGGTCGGCGGCCGCACCCACCAGGAGGGACCGGCATGGTTGCGCATCTCCTGAGGCTGCGGCTGCTCCTGCTCCGCAACTCGCTGACGCGGAACGTGTGGCAGCTGATCGGCGTGATCCTCGGCGGTCTCTACGCGATCGCGGTGCTCGGCCTGGTCGCGGCCGGCCTGGTCGCGCTCGGAGGCACGGACCCGGCGTTCGCGAACGTCGCGATCGTCCTCGGCGGCTCCGCTCTGATCCTCGGCTGGGTGCTCGGGCCGATCTTCCTGTCCGGCTCCGACCAGAGCCTCGACCTGCCCACCCTCGCGACCTTCCCGATCCCGCTGCGGACCCTCCTCCTCGGGCTCGCCGCCGCGGGCCTCGCGGGCATCCCCGGCGTGGTGACCTCGCTCGGCGCGCTCGCCTCCGCCGCCGCCTGGTGGAGCCGTCCGATCGGCATCCTGCCCGGCCTCGTCGCCGCGGTGATCGGCGTCGCGACCTGCGTGGTCGCGTCCCGCCTGATCGGCGCGCTCACCACGGGCCTGGGCTCGAGCCGCCGCTACCGCGAGGTGATCGGCGGCGTCGTGCTCGTCGTCGTCATCCTGCTCGGACCGCTCTTCTTCGGCCTGACGAACGTGATCCGCGACGGCCTGGACGTCCTGCCCGTGATCGCGGGCGCCCTCGGCTGGTCGCCGCTCGGCGCGATCTGGGCCGTCCCCGGATCCGTTGTCGCGGGCGACTGGGTCGCGGCGATCGCGCGCCTGCTGATCGGGCTCGCGACGCTGGCCGTCCTCGTCTGGGCGTGGGCCCGGGCGCTGCGGCACGCGCTCGCGGAGCCCGCCGCGTCCGGCGCGCACTCCGCCTCCGGATCCGCGGGCCTCGGCCTGTTCGGGCGCTTCCCCGGCACCCCGACCGGCGCCGTCGCCGCGCGTGCCCTCGGCTACTGGTGGCGCGACCCGCGCTACAGCCGCGGGCTCCTCGTCATCCCCGCCGTCGTCGTCCTCGCGGTGTTCTACTCCGCGATCGGCAGCGGCGGCGACACCTTCGTGCTGCTCTCGGCCGTGCTCGTCGGCCTGATCTTCGGCGTGACCCTCTGCGCGGACGTGTCGTACGACGGCACCGCCTGGGCGGCGCACGTCAGCTCCGGAGTGACGGGGTCGGCCGACCGCGCCGGTCGCGTCGTCGCCGCCGCGATCATCGGCGTCCCTGCGGTCGTCGTCGTGGCGGTGGGCACCGCGCTGTACGCGGGACGCGCCGACGCGATCCCGGCCGTGCTGGGCATGGCGCTGGCCCTCGTGCTCAGCGGGTTCGGAGTGTCGAGCGTCGCCTCGTCGCTCGTGGTCTACCCCGTGCCCGGGCCGGGGGACAGCCCGCTGAAGACGCCGCCGGGCTCCGGGATGATCTCGAGCGTCGTGATGCTGGGGAGCATGGCCGCGACCGGTCTGCTGGCGCTCCCGTCGATCGTCCTCGGCGCGATCTCGCTCATCGGCGGCGACCCGGCCTTCGGCCTGATCGGACTGGCGGCCGCACTCGTGCTGGGCACCGTCTTCGCGCTGGTCGGCATCCGCGTCGGCGGTCGGATCGTCGACCGCCGAGCGCCGGAGCTGTTCGCCGCCCTCGTGACGATCGGCTGACGCGGGTGGCGGGGCGCGGGTGGGCGGTGCCCGCCCCGCTCCCCGTCACCGCCCCGCTCCTCGCCCCCGCGAGTGCGCGGAAGTCGTCGCACTCGAGCTCGAGTGCGACGACTCCTGCGCACTCGCGGGAGCCGACGAGGACCGCGCGCCCGCGAGTGGCCGCGCGCCCGCGAAGGCCCGCACACGGGAGCCGCGGCAGAATGTGGACATGCGCAGCCTCGAAGTCCTCCTCGATCCGGAGTCGGAGGCTCGCGTCCGCGGCCAGTGGGAGGCGCTCGAGGCGGCCGGCATCCCGAGCCTCGCGCTGCACACGTCCGCCAGCAACCGCCCGCACCTCACCCTGGTCGCCGGGCCCGAGCTGACCGCCCCGGAGCCGGGCGCGCTCGGTCCGCTGCCGGCGACGGTCGACCTGGGCGCCGTCCTCCTCTTCCCGCACGCCGGGCGCTTCGTCCTCGCCTGGGGAGTGGTCCGCTCGCCCGCCCTCGACGCTCTGCACGATCGGGCCACGCGCCTCGTGCCGGGCGGCGTCGACACCTCGCTCCCGGACGCCTGGACGCCGCACATCAGCGTCTCTCGCCGCCTCCGCGCCGAGCAGCTCGGCGCCGCCGTCCCCCTCCTCGGCGAGCCGTTCACCGTCGGCCTCGCGGGCGTCCGCTTCTGGGACGGCGACACCCGCACCCTCACCGACCTCTGAGCCGGACGCCGCAGAAGCCCCCGACCACCCCGCATCCGCCTCCCCAGCTCCCTCCCTGCAGCCCTTCTCCACAGTTCCCCGGACCCCCGGGGCGGCGTCGGAGGCGGCGGGTAGAGTTCCCCGGGTGACAGAGCCCACCGCGACAGCCCTCCCCGCCCCGCCGCTCGCCGACCCCTCGGCGGAGTCCCGCGGCGGCGTCCGGAGCGACGCGGCGAGCGGCGCCCCGGGATCCGGATCCTCCGAGGCGCAGGCGATCCTCGAGAAGGTCTTCGGCTACGGCTCCTTCCGCGGCGAGCAGCAGGCCATCGTCGAGCAGGTCATCGGAGGCGGCGACGCCGTCGTCCTGATGCCCACCGGCGGCGGCAAGTCGCTCTGCTACCAGATCCCCGCCATCGTGCGCCCCGGCACCGGCGTGGTCGTGTCCCCGCTCATCGCGCTGATGCAGGACCAGGTCGACGCCCTCCGCGCGAACGGCGTCCGCGCCGAGTTCCTCAACTCCACCCAGGACGCGGGCGAGCGCAGCCGCGTCGAGCGCGCCTACCTCGACGGCGAGCTCGACCTGCTCTACGTCGCCCCGGAGCGCCTGGGCAACGAGGGCATGAAGCAGTTCCTCGCCCGCGGCCGGATCGCCCTCTTCGCGATCGACGAGGCCCACTGCGTCAGCCAGTGGGGCCACGACTTCCGCCCCGACTACCTCGCACTGGGCGAGCTCGCCGAGCGCTGGCCCGACGTCCCGCGCATCGCCCTCACCGCGACCGCCACCGAGGCGACGCACCGCGAGATCACGTCGCGCCTGCACCTCGGCGCCGCCCGCCACTTCGTCTCGAGCTTCGACCGCCCGAACATCCAGTACCGGATCGTCAACAAGGTCGAGCCGCGCAAGCAGCTGATCGACTTCCTGCGGCGCGAGCACGCGCACGACGCGGGCATCGTCTACGCCCTCTCCCGCAAGAGCGTCGAGGCGACGGCCGAGGCGCTGCGCTCGGCGGGCTTCGACGCCGTCGCGTACCACGCGGGCCTCGACTCGCGGGTGCGCGCCGCCGCCCAGTCGCGGTTCCTCCGCGAGGAGGGCGTCATCGTCTGCGCGACCATCGCCTTCGGCATGGGGATCGACAAGCCGGACGTGCGGTTCGTCGCGCACATCGACCTGCCCAAGTCGGTCGAGGGCTACTACCAGGAGACGGGTCGCGCCGGCCGCGACGGACTGCCGTCCACCGCCTGGCTCGCCTACGGCCTGCAGGACGTGGTGCAGCAGCGCCGGATGATCGACGAGTCGCCGGGAGACCTGGCGCACCGTCGGCGGATGTCCGCGCACCTGGACGCGATGCTCGCGCTCTCCGAGACGGTCCAGTGCCGCCGGGTGAACCTGCTCGCCTACTTCGGCCAGGAGAGCACCGCCTGCGGCAACTGCGACACCTGCCTCGAGCCGCCCGCCTCCTGGGACGGCACGGTCGCGGCGCAGAAGTTCCTGTCGACGGTCGTCCGCCTCAAGCGCGAGCGCAACCAGCAGTTCGGCGCCGGACACATCATCGACGTCCTCCGCGGCAAGACCACGCCGCGCACCACTCAGCACCAGCACGACGGCCTGGCCACCTGGGGCATCGGCGCCGAGCTCAGCGACACCCAGTGGCGCGGAGTCGCCCGCCAGCTCCTCGCGCAGGGCCTGCTCGGCGTGAACGACGACGGCTTCGGCACTCTCGTGCTCACGCCCGCGTCCGGCTCCGTCCTCAGCGGCGAGCGGAAGGTCGAGCTGCGGCAGGAGCCGGAGAAGCCGGCCCGTTCCAGCGGATCCTCCCGCTCCGGGCGGTCCACCGTCGCCGAGCTGTCGGGCGAGGCTCAGCCGCTGTTCGAGCGGCTCCGGGAGTGGCGCGCCGCGCAGGCCCGCGCGCAGGCGGTCCCGGCCTACATCGTCTTCAACGACGCGACCCTCCGCGAGATCGCGACCGCCGAGCCGGCGACGATGGACGCGCTCAGCATCATCGGCGGCGTCGGCCAGAAGAAGCTGCTCACCTACGGCGAGGCCGTTCTCGCCGTCGTCGCGGGGGAGAGCCCCGAGATCGCCGTCCCGGAACCCGGTGAGGAGGCTCCCGCTCCCCGCCGCGCGCCGGCCGGCCGTGGCGGGTCGTCCCGCTCGCAAGGGGCGAAGCCCTCGTTCGGCCGCGAATCGTCCGGTCCGCCGGTGTCCGCCGCGCAGCCGCCGGAGGACGACTGGGTGCCGCCGGACGAGCCCGACTGGGAGCCCGGCTGGGACAGCTACTGATCCATCGCTGAGGCGCGCGGTTCACCGCCCGCGACGGAGGCGGGCGCCGGCGCGGGCGATCGTGTTCCGGCGCCCACGTCGGCGATCGTGCCCACCTCGGCACCGACGCGAGCGTCCTCGGTCCGAGGCGCCGGCGAGCGCCCTCAGCCGCCCGCGCCCGTCGACGCCATCCACCCGCCGAGCAGCGTGCAGCAGAACGACACCGCGAGACCCGCCACCGGCACCCAGAACGCGATGCGCCGCCGCACCAGCAGCACGATCGAGACGACCAGCGCCGCGAGGAACGGCACCCACACTCCTCCTGCTGCGAGGACCATCCCGCCCTCGATCAGGCCGATGTCGCAGGCGTTCGATCCGCCGCACGAGTCGCTGGCCATCGCGAAGAACAGCCCGAAGAACGACAGCAGCAGCGTCACCGCGGAGGCCACGAGGATCAGCACGATCGTCAGCACCAGGTCCCAGACGCGGACCGGACGCCGATGCGGCACCCCGGATCCCGGCGCCCCGGATCCCGGAGTCCTGGTTTCCGGCACCCGGTATTCCGGCGCGGCGGGAGGCCCGGGAGGCGCTGCCGCGACGTCCGAGGGCGGCGCACCCGGAGTCCCGAGAGACGCGGGCGAGCCGACCACGGGCGGCCCGGCCGCCGGCTGTCGGGCGGGCGGAGGGGGAGGCAGCGGCGGCTCGCTCATGCCGAGAGACTAGCGAGGCGGCCTTCGGTGCGGCGTCGCTCCTCTGCTGGGATCCGCAGGGACAGTCCGTTCAGCACACGGACGAGCCGCCCCCTCCTCCGCTCCCGTCGGCAGGGACAGCCCCAGCGCACAGACGAGGCGCCCCGCCCCCGCCTGGTCGGTTCCGACAACGCGCTTCCGCCTCCGCCCGGCGCCGTTTGTGCCCGGGCGACGGAACGTTTCCGCCGCGCCGCCGCGCGACCTACCGTGCGAGGACCGCCTCCGCTGCCGCGCCCGTCGGCGCACGACGCACCGGGAGCGGCCCGAACCGCAGACGGTCGAAGGGACACGAACACCATGGTCAGCACCGCTCCCCACCCCCGCTCCGCCGCCGACGCCGCCGACCGGGCGGCCACCGGACGCACGCGGGCCCGGCGCTCCCGCTCGGGCTCCATCGCGCCCACGCCGCCGGTGGACTCCCTCGGCTCCGAGGTCGACGCGCGCCTGGACGAGGACGGCGCCCCCGCCGTCGACGTCGCCGCCCTCGGCGAGACCCTGCTCGGCGCCTGGCGCGAGCAGCGCCTCGCCAGCCGCGCCCTGACCGCCCGCCCCGAGCTGCACCGCACCGACGGCCTCCCGATGAAGGAGCACCGCCTCCGCGTCTCGGAGCAGATGCGCGTGCTCGCGGCCGAGGGTGGCGTGCACCGCGCCTTCCCGGTCGACCTCGGCGGCGAGGCCGACCACGGCGGCAACATCGCCGGCTTCGAGGAGCTGGTCACCGCCGACCCGTCGCTGCAGATCAAGTCCGGCGTGCAGTGGGGGCTCTTCGGCGCCGCGGTCCTGCACCTGGGCACCCGCCCGCACCACGAGAAGTGGCTGCCGGGGATCATGAGCCTCGAGATCCCGGGCGCCTTCGCGATGACCGAGACCGGCCACGGCTCCGACGTCGCGTCGATCGCCACGACCGCCACCTACGAGGACGGCGAGTTCGTGCTGCGGACGCCGTTCCGCGCGGCCTGGAAGGACTACCTCGGCAACGCGGCGGTGGACGGGCGCGCGGCGGTCGTCTTCGCGCAGCTGGTCACCCTAGGGGTGAACCACGGCGTCCACGCCTTCTTCGTCCCGATCCGCGACGAGCAGGGCGCGTTCCTGCCCGGCGTCGGCGGGGAGGACGACGGCCTCAAGGGCGGTCTGAACGGGATCGACAACGGCCGCCTCCACTTCGACGGCGTCCGCGTCCCGCGCGAGAACCTGCTGAACCGCTACGGCGACGTCGCCGCCGACGGCACCTACTCCTCGCCGATCGCGAGCCCGGGCCGCCGCTTCTTCACCATGCTCGGCACGCTCGTGCAGGGCCGCGTCTCGCTCGACGGAGCCTCGGTCGCCGCGGCGAAGATCGCGCTGACGGTCGCCGTCACCTACGGCGATCAGCGCCGCCAGTTCACCGGCGGGGGCGAGCGGGAGGAGGTGCTGCTCGACTACCAGCGGCACCAGCGCCGCCTCCTGCCGCGCCTGGCCACCACCTACGCCGCCGCCTTCGCGCACGAGAAGCTGCTGACGGCGTTCGACGAGGTGTTCTCCGGCGCGAACGACACCGAGCAGTCGCGGCAGGACCTCGAGACCCTCGCCGCGGGGCTGAAGGCGCTCTCGACCTGGCACGCTCTCGACACGCTGCAGGAGGCGCGCGAGGCCTGCGGAGGCGCAGGCTTCCTCGCCGAGAACCGGCTCACGCAGCTGCGCGCCGACCTCGACGTCTACGCGACCTTCGAGGGCGACAACACCGTGCTCCTCCAGCTGGTCGCCAAGCGCCTGCTGACCGATGTCGGACGCCGCTTCAAGGGCGCCCAGCCCGCGGAGCTGGCGCGGTACGCCGCCTCGCAGGTCGCGGGGGCGACCGTCGACAACTCGGGTCTGCGCCGTCTGGCCCAGGTCGTCGCCGATCGCGGATCGACGGCCCGTTCGGTCGGCCAGCTGCGGGAGGACCAGCGCGAGCTGCTCACCGGCCGCGTCGAGAGCATGGTCGCGGGGATCGCCTCACGGCTGCGCCCGGCGTCGAAGCTGCCCTCCGACGAGGCGGCACGCCTGTTCAACGCGCACCAGAGCGAGCTCATCGAGGCGGCGCGCGCGCACGCCGAGCTGCTGCAGTGGGAGGCGTTCACGGAGGCGCTCGCCGGCGTCGAGGACGCGGGCACCCGCACCGTCCTCACCTGGCTCCGCGACCTGTTCGGCCTGGGCCTGATCGAGAAGCACCTCGACTGGTACCTCATCCACGGGCGCCTGTCGTCGCAGCGAGCGGTCGCGGTGACGTCCTACATCGACCGGCTGCTCGCCCGCATCCGCCCGCACGCCGCCGACCTGGTCGCGTCGTTCGGCTACGGGCCCGAGCACGTGCGCGCGGCGATCGCGACCGGCGCCGAGGCGGAGCGCCAGGAGGAGGCGCACGCCTGGTACGAGGCCGCCCGCGCCTCCGGCACCCTCCCCGCTCCGGAGAAGCGCCGCTGAGCCCCTCCTCGAGATGCCGCTCCGGTACGCGACACGTCGCGCGAGGCGTACCGGAGTGGCATCCCGTGGCGACAGGACGGGGAGGGGCGCGTCAGGACGCGAGGAACGCCAGCGCCTGGTCGCGCTCGGCGCGCAGCTCGAGCACGGACTCGTCGATCCGCGCGCGGGAGTGCGCATCGATCTCGAGCCCCTCGACGATCCGCCACTCGCCGTCGACGGAGCGGACCGGGAACGAGGAGATCAGCCCCTCCTCCACCCCGTAGGAGCCGTCCGACTCGACAGCGGCCGAGGTCCAGGATGTGCCGTCGACCCAGTCGCGCACGTGGTCGATCGCGGCGGAGGCGGCGGACGCGGCCGAGGAGGCGCCGCGGACCTCGATGATCTCGGCGCCGCGCTTGGCGACCCGCGGCTCGAACTCCGTGTGCAGCCACTCGGCGTCGAGCAGCTCGGGCACCGGCCGTCCGCCGACGGTGGCGTGCGTCGCGTCGGGGTACTGCGAGGCGGAGTGGTTGCCCCAGATCGCGACGCCCTCGATCGCGTCGACGGGGGCGTCGAGCTTCGCGGCGAGCTGCGCGAGCGCCCGGTTGTGGTCGAGGCGCGTCATCGCGGTGAAGCGGCCGGCGGGGATGTCCGGGGCGCTGCGCCGCGCGATCCAGGCGTTGGTGTTGGCCGGATTGCCGACGACCAGCACGCGGATGTCGGAGGCGGCGTGCGCGTTCAGCGCGGCGCCCTGGGGTCCGAAGATGCCCGCGTTCGCGGCGAGCAGGTCGGCGCGCTCCATGCCCGCGCTGCGCGGCCGGGCGCCCACGAGGAGGGCGACGCTCGCGCCGTCGAACGCGGCGGCCGGGTCGTCCGTCGCCTCGATCCCGCGGAGGAGGGGGAAGGCGCCGTCCTGCAGCTCGAGCGCCGTGCCCGCGGCCGCGCGGAGGCCGGAGGGGATCTCGAGCAGGTTCAGGCGGACGGGGACGTCCGGTCCGAGGAGCTGACCCGAGGCGATGCGGAACAGGAGCGCGTAGCCGATGGCGCCTCCCGCTCCCGTGACCGTGACCGTGACCGGAGTGCGCTGCTGGTTCATGCGCCGAGCGTATTCCCGCCGGCTGGGGGAGGGGGAGGAGTCAGCCGGACGGCGGGCCCTCGGCGGGAGGCGCCGTCGACCCGCGGAGCACGAGCTTGTTGCGCAGCCGCACGTGCGGCTCGGCCACGCTCCCGCCGTCGATCAGCGTCAGGAGCGCCCGGGCGGCCGCGCGCCCCACGCGGTGCAGCGGCTGCCTCACCGTCGTGAGCGCGGGGACCACCCGGGAGGCGTCGGGCACGTCGTCGTAGCCCACGACCGACAGCTGCCCCGGCACCGAGAGGCCCAGCGCCCGGGCCGCCTCGATCACGGCGATGGCGGAGGCGTCGTTCGCGGCGAGGACCGCCGTCGGGCGGTCGGGCAGCAGCAGCAGCTCGTGAGCGGCGACGAGGGAGGGGTCGTGCCGGTAGTAGCCGACCCGTACGAGCGCGGGGTCGTAGGGGAGGCCGGCGTCCGCGAGCGCCCGCTGGTAGCCGGCGCCGCGCCGGTGCGACGACTCCAGGTCGGGGCGGCCCGCGACGAAGCCGATGCGGCGGTGGCCGAGCCCGATCAGGTGGCTCGTCGCCAGCTGCGCTCCGCCGAAGTCGTCGGTCGCCACCGAGTGCAGCTCGGTCTGCGCGGTCAGCGGATCCACGACGACGAGCGGCAGGTTCGACGAGGGGATCACGCCGGAGGGAGTCACCAGGATCGCTCCCGCTACGTGCGCCTCGGTGAGGCGCCGCAGGGACTCCTGCTCCCAGCCCGCCCGGCCCCGGCGGCTCGCCCCGCTGCCGGCGAGGAGGTCGAACCGGGTCCCCCGGAGCGCCGTCGCCACTCCCTGGAGCACCTCCGTGCCGAACGGCTCGAAGTCGCCCAGGAGCACGCCGATGACGTCCGAGCGCTCCGCGCACTCCGTCGTCGCGACCTCCTGCTCGGCCTCCGCCGTCGCCGCCCCTGCGGACATCCTCGTCCCCTCCCGCCGTCCCCGCCCGGCCGCGGCGGAACGCGGTCATCGCCTCGCTGCGCTGCTCCGGACGGTTGAGAACACGTCCTTGCAATCGGGAATGTTCCCGGTAACATTGCCTCAAGACTAGCTGAGGGAAAGCTCAGCAGTCGAGAGAGACGAGTGTCGGGCAGCCTTTCTCCCCTCAGTGCTGAGGGGGTCGAGAGCTGGAGCTCGCGTGGCCAGGCTGTGGAAGCCGCCGCGCACGAGCCGTCCGCCGCTCTCCGCGCGTCCTGCGCTCCAGGCGCGGCCGAACGCCCCTCGGGCTGCGCCGCGCTCCGTCCTCTCGCGGCCTCGGGCCGCGCCACCACTCCGCGCCGTCCGGCGCTCGACCTGATCGGCGACGATGCCGATCGAGTGAGGAACACCATGTCCACGCGACGCACCCCCCGACCCCTCTGGCTCGTCCGCTCGGGCGCCGCTCTCGCCGGCTGCCTGCTCCTGTCCGGCGTCGCCGCCGCGGCTGCGGCCGCCGACACCGAGTACGGCTCCGACGACGTCGACGTGAACGTCAGCATCGAGGAGCTGGAGCAGCCCGGCGCCCTCTCGATGTCGATCGACGGCACCTCCGCCACGCTCGCCGAGGAGGGCTCCACCCCGATCGTGCGCGCGTTCACCGGGCAGCTGCCCGACGTGACCGTGACGGACACCCGGACCGTCGACGAGATCCCGGCCGGAGCCGGCTGGTACGTCCTCGGCTCGGCGAGCGCCTTCACCGGCGACGCGGACCAGGAGGACATCTCCTCCGACCACCTCGGCTGGACGCCCGTCCTCGTGGACGGCGGCGAGTCGGGCCTCGTGTCCGAGGGCGACCCGGTCGACACGATCCTCGACGAGGGCGCCGACGCCGTGGGCCTGTTCGACCAGGAGCTGCTCGCGCTGTCGCTCGACTCGCAGGAGACCGCGACGGACGGGTCCTGGACCGTGTCCGCGGGCCTCACCCTGAAGACCGAGGCCGACGTCGCCCCCGGCGACTACTCCTCCGTCCTGACGCTGTCGCTGTTCGAATGACCCCGATGCGCGCAGTCGCCTCCACGGCGATCGGCGCCCTCCTCGCAGCGGGCCTGCTCGCCTCCGGCGCGGCTCCGGCGACCGCGGCCGGCGCCTGGTCGCCGAAGGCCTCCTACACGTCGACGGACCGCGGCGACGGCACCTACTCCGTGCCGCTGCTGAACGCCGACGTGCCCGACGTCAGCGTCGAGCGCGTGCCCGCGTCCGAGAACGACGAGGGCCGCGACATCTACTACATGATCAGCACCACGATGCACCTCAGCCCGGGCGCCCCGATCATGAAGTCCTACGACCTCGTCAACTGGGAGATCGTCAACTACGTCTTCGACCGGCTCGAAATCGGCGACCGCTTCTCGCTCCGGAACGGGCAGAACTCCTACGGCAACGGCCAGTGGGCCTCGTCGCTCCGGTACCACGACGGCCGCTACTACGCGGTCTTCAACACCAACAACCTCGGCGGCTCCTACCTCTACTCGACCGACGACATCGAGGACGGCGCCTGGACCCGCACGGCCCTCGGCCGCGCCTTCCACGACCCGTCGCTCTTCTTCGACGACGCGGACGGCGGCACGCCGTACATCTTCTACGGCTCCGGATCCACCAGCGCCGTGAAGCTGAGCGAGGACCTGACGACCGTCGTCGCCGAGTACCCGAACATCCTCCGCACCTCGGATTACCCGGGGGCCGGCTACCTCGGCGGCCTCTTCGAGGGCGCGCAGGTGCAGTACATCGACGGGCAGTACTACATCGTCATCATCACCTGGCCCTCGGGCCAGGGCCGCCAGGTGGCGCTGTTCCGCTCGTCCGAGCTGCTGGGCCGCTACGCGACCGCCGACGGCAGCAACCCCTACGAGGGCAAGGGCGTGCTGAACTCCAGCGGGTTCGCCCAGGGGAGCCTCGTGCCGATCGCGAAGGAGGACGGCTCGACCGCCTGGCACGGCATGTTCTTCCGCGACAGCTTCCCGACCGGCCGCATCCCCGGGCTCATCCCGGCGACGTGGAAGGACGGCTGGCCGACGTTCGGGACGAACGGCTCGGTGCCGGTGGGCGGGAGCTTCCCGAAGCCGATCCGCCTCAGCCCCGAGGAGGAGCTGTTCGAGCGGCAGAAGAGCATCG
Organism: Rathayibacter sp. AY1C6; assembly: GCF_002931535.1. Lineage (NCBI taxonomy): Bacteria > Bacillati > Actinomycetota > Actinomycetes > Micrococcales > Microbacteriaceae > Rathayibacter > Rathayibacter sp. AY1C6. Next base: position 30,591 of record NZ_PSWC01000021.1, read on the forward strand.
TCGTCTCGGACGACTTCGACAACGACGCCCCGGCGAAGGCCTACCAGGACGAGTCGTGGACTATCCCGCCCGCGCCCGCCTACGACGCGTCGCTGCTCGGCGTGCAGCTGCTCCAGAACCCGGGAGCGGAGTCGGGGACGGCGCCGTGGGCAGGCCAGTTCGGCGCGACGCTGTCGGCCGACACGACCGACCCGGCGTCCGGCACCGCCGCGCTCCGCGTGGGCACCCGCACGCTCAACGGCTCAGGCCCGAGCCAGGTGCTCGCGAACAAGCTGCAGCGCGGCGTGACCTACACCGTGTCCGCGAAGGTGAAGTACACGACCGGCCCCGCGTCGGTCCGCTTCAACCTCTGCGCCGACTTCGGCGCGGGACCCGTGACGATGGCGTCCGCCGCCGTCACGCAGGGGCAGTGGACGACGATCACGGGGACCTACACGGTGCCCGAGACCGCGAACGTCGGCAGCGTGAAGTTCGCCGTCGAGACGCCGTGGGGCAACCCGCAGCCGGCGTCCTCGAGCACCGAGTACCTGCTCGACGACGTCTCGCTCGTCGGCGCCGCCCCCACCCTCGAGCGCCCGACGGCCGCCGAGATCCAGCCGAACGGCTCGACCCTCGCCCTCCCCTGGCAGTGGAACCACGCCCCCGACAACCGCTACTGGTCGCTGACCGAGCGCGAGGGCTGGCTCCGCCTCACCAACGGGAAGGTGCTCAGCGGAACGGCCGCGCACACGCGTCTCTCGGGCTCGCCCGAGATGACGTACCTGGAGGAGGCGCGCAACACGCTCTCCCAGCGCATCGTGGCTCCGAAGCAGTCGGCGGAGGCGGCGTTCGACGTCTCCGGGATGAAGGACGGCGACGTCGCCGGCCTCGCGGCCTACAACCGCGGCTTCTCCTACGTCGCGGTCAAGCGCGTGGACGGCGTCACCACCGTCGGCGTCGTGAACCGCAGCCAGCCGTTCGCGACCACGTTCGACCAGGCGGCCGTGGAGTCCTTCCTCCCCGGCACCACCGCCGCCCTCGGCGACGCCTCGCAGGTGCGCCTGAAGGCCGACCTCGAGCTCTCGGCCCCGGCCGGACAGCTCTGGACGACCTTCTCGTACAGCCTCGACGGGACGAGCTGGACGAAGCTCGGCAGCCGCGTCGGCCCGCAGACCCTCGACGGTCAGCTCACGCACTTCATGGGCCACCGCCTCGGGCTGTTCAGCTACGCGACGAAGACCGCCGGCGGCCACGTCGACGTCGACGAGTTCCTCCTGAGCGACACCCTCTCCTCGGAGGGGAAGGCGCTCGACCGCTCGCAGCTCGACGCGGCCGTCGCCCACGCGGCGACGCTCCGCTCCGACGACTACCCGGCCGACGCCTGGTCCGACCTCCAGTCGGTCCTCGCGAAGGCGCAGGCGGTCGGCACCGCGGGATCGCAGAACCAGATCGACGCTCCGGAGCGCGCGCTCAGCTACCAGCTGGCCCGCCTCGGGACGCTGAAGGAGGCGTCGCTCGACGTGACCGCCGCCGCCGCGACCCGCTGCATCGCCGGGAAGGTCGTCGTGACCGTGCGGGCGACCAACGCCGACGACGTGCCCGTCGCCCTCCGGATGGAGAGCGCCTCCGGCACGAAGACGGTCGCCGCGCTCGCACCCGGCGCCACGACGAGCCACGCCTTCACCACGCGGGCGGCCTCGGTCCCCGCCGCCGAGGTGGTCGTGACCGCGACCGCCACCCTCGACGGCGAGCCGGTGACGACCACGGTGAGAGCGCCCCACCCGGCCGCGTCCTGCGGCTGAGCACTCCGGGGGCGGCCCGCGCGGCCGCCCCCGCCCCCGAACGCGTCAGCGGCACCCGTCGCCGACGATCTCCTGCACGACACGATCAAGGAGGATCCGTGAGATCACCACAACGAGAAGCCGCTCCGAAGGGGCGGTTGCGGCTGAGGCTGCTGGCCACGGCCGCGCTGACCGCGCTCCTGGTGGCCCCCTTCGCCGCCCAGACCTCGTCCGCCGCTGAGGCGGAGCTCATCGTCAACGGCGGCTTCGAGAGCGGCATCAGCAGCTGGTTCGTCAACAACGGCAACGCCGCCGACGCCGGCACCATCGCGACGACCACGGATGCGCGCACCGGCACCGCCGCAGCGCTCGTCACCGGCCGCACGACCACCGGCGCGGGCGCCATGCAGGACCTCAGCGGCAAGGTCGTCGCCGGCCAGACCTACCAGGTCAAGGCGCAGATCAAGTACGAGAACGCCGCGAGCCCCGCGACCAAGCAGTTCTTCGCCACCATGCACTACGGCGGAGGCACCTACACGAACCTCGCGAGCGTCACCGCCACGAAGGGGCAGTGGGCGACGATCAACGGATCGTTCACCATCCCCGCCGGGCAGAGCGTCGCCACCGCGCGCCTCTTCTTCGAGACGCCGTGGACCGCGACTCCGTCTGCCGCGCCCGAGACGCACCTCATGGACTACAAGCTCGACGACGTCTCGCTGGTCGGAGCGGCGCCGCCCGCGCCCGCCTCGCGCACCATCGAGGTCGTGGGCAAGATCCCGGGCGACCACAACCCGCTCATGGGCTGGAAGTTCGGCGCCGACGGCTTCGGCTTCGTCGAGAACGGCCGCGTGTACATGTACATGACGAACGACACCCAGGGCTACGCTCCCAACCCCGCCACGGGCGTCTCGGCGGGCATCGACTACGGCAAGATCAACCAGATCACCGTGATCTCCTCGGACGACCTCGTCAACTGGACCGACCACGGCGAGATCCAGGTCGCCGGCTCCACCGGAGTCGCGCCCTACACCGGCAACTCGTGGGCTCCCGGCATGGCGAAGAAGACCGTGAACGGCGTCGACAAGTACTTCCTCTACTACGCCAACGGCGGCGGCTCCAGCAACGTGATCACCGGCGACTCACCGGTGGGCCCGTGGACCAGCCAGCGCACCTCCACGCTCATCAACGCGTCCACCCCGGGCGCCGAGGCGGTCGCGTGGAAGTTCGACCCGGCACCGCTCGTCGACGACGACGGCCAGGGCTACCTGTTCTTCGGAGGCGGACCCGCCTCGACCGCGCTCCCCGCGGCCGAGCGCTTCAACAACCCGAAGAACATCCGCGTGATCGAGCTCGGCGACGACATGATCTCGACCCAGGGCACTTCCGCTGTCGTGGACGCGCCCGTCGCATTCGAGGCGGCCCAGGTGTTCAAGCGCCAGGACAAGTACTACCTCTCGTACTCGTCCCACTTCGGCGGCAACGACTTCGGCGGCAACCAGACCCGCGAGCCCGGCTACCCGGGCGGCGGCGAGATCGGCTACATGATCTCGGACGACCCGATGTCCTGGCCCAAGGAGAACTACGCCGGCGTGATGTTCCCGAACCAGAGCCGCTTCTTCGGAGCCGGCACCGGCGGCAACAACCACCAGTCGGTCTTCGAGCTGGGCGGCAAGTACTACTTCACCTACCACGCGCCGACGCTCAACAAGCGGATCAACGGCGACACCACCCAGGGGTACCGCAGCCCGCACATCCAGGAGCTGCAGTTCAACGCCGACGGCACGGTGCAGCAGGTGGTCGGCGACTACAAGGGCGTCGACCAGGTGAAGGACTTCGATCCGTACCGCACCTTCCCGGCCGAGACCATCGGCTGGAGCAAGGGCATCGCGACGGCGCCGCTCGACACCCCCGCCGCGGGCGCGACGCAGAACCTCGTGCTGAAGGACCTCGACAACGGCGACTGGACCGCGCTGTCCGCCGTCGACTTCGGGGACACCGGAGCCGCGACGTTCACCGCGAAGGCCAAGGCGCTGCAGGCCGGCGGCACCGTCACCGTCCGCCTCGACTCCGAGACCGGGCCCGTCGCGGGCACCGTCGCGGTGAACGGGACGACCGGTGAGTGGACCGACGTCAGCGCCGCGCTGACCGGAGCGACGGGAGTGCACGACGTGTACTTCAGCTACTCCGGACCCTCGGGCGACCTGTTCGAGCTCGACACCTTCGCCTTCACCGAGGGCGAGCCGGCTCCGGCGCTCGACATCACGGCGAGCGCGGCGACCCGCTGCATCGCGGGCAAGGCGATCGTCACCGTCCAGGCGAGCAACGGCTCCGACGTCCCCGTCGGCGTGACCTTCACGTCGACGTCCGGCACGAAGTCGTTCACCTCGGTGGCGCCCGGCAAGACCGTGTCGCACGCCTTCACCACCCGTCAGGCGAACCTGCCCGCCGGTGCGGTGACCGTCGAGGCCACGGCCACGATGAACGGCGCCCCCGTCGAGACGGAGGTGAGCGCTCCGTACGCGGCGCGCCCGTGCTCGTAGCGCACGGCTGAACCACCGGGGAGCGCCCCCGGCCCTGCGGGGCCGGGGGCGCTCCTGCGCGTGCGGGGGAGATCTCGATACGCCTCCGGGGCTGCTCGATCAGCATGTTCGCCGTACTGCTGGTCGAGCAGCGGCGCCTCGAGACCCCAACTCGGTCAGCGGGCGTCGGCCAGGCGCATCGTTCCGCCGGCCTGGGCGGCGAAGGCGCGGGCGGTCGCCGCGATGGTGCGCTGCATGACCCGCGCCGCGGCGGTCGGCGCGAGGTCCGCCGGGCGCGCAAGGCTGATCGTCCGGGTCAGGGTGGGCTTCTCGAGCGTCGGCTCCTCGAGGCGGATCGAGCGCAGCCCCGGGCGCCCCTGCAGCACCATCGCCGGGACGACCGCGACGCCGAGGCCCCGCTCGGCGAAGCGCAGCACCGCGTCCATCTCGGCGCCCTCCAGCACCACGTCCGGCTCCAGGCCCGCGGCGGCGAACGCGGCGTCGGTCGTGCGGCGCAGGTCGTAGCTGGAGTTGAAGACGATCTGCGGGAGGCGGGCGACCGCCGCCAGGTCGAGCGCACCGGTCGCGGCGAGGGGAGGCTCCGCGGCGGAGGAGACCACGACGAGCTCCTCGACGAGCAGCGGCGTCACCGTGAAGGCGCCGGGAGCGGCCGCGGTCGAGGTCGTCACCAGCGCCAGGTCGAGCTCGCCCCGTGCCAGCCGGTCGAAGAGGCTCCGCGACCCGTCCTCGGCGAGGTGCAGCTCCACGGCGGGATGCGCGGAGTGGAACGCGTGCAGCACCTCCGCGACGAGGCTGATGCAGAGCGTCGGCGTCGCGCCGAACCGCACTCGGCCGCGCTCGAGTCCGGCCAGCTCGGCCAGCTCGCGGCGCACCGATCCGGCGTCGGCGAGCATGCGCCGGGCGAGCGGCAGCAGCAGCTCCCCGGCCGGTGTGAGGGTGCTGCCGGAACGCGCCCGGTGGAAGAGCTCGGAGCCGAGGTCCTGCTCCAGCGCGGCGATCCGGCGGCTCAGCGAGGGCTGCGCGAGATGCAGCTCCTCGGCGGCGCGGGTGAAGCTGCCGAGGCGGGCGACCTCGACGAATCCGGTCAGCTGCTCGAGATCCACATGCATACCCTATGCGCATGGCTGTGCCCAGCATTATGCATTGGAGTAATCGAAGCGCCGTGCCTAGCGTGGAAGCATGACCACTTCAGAGACCACCGCACCGGAGCGCCGGATCTCCACCTCCGTCCTCGTCATCGGCACCGGCGGATCGGGCCTGCGCGCCGCGATCGAGCTCGCCGAGGCGGGCGTCGACGTCCTCGCGCTCGGCAAGCGCTCGAAGTCGGACGCGCACACCTCCCTCGCTGCCGGCGGCATCAACGCCGCCCTCGCCACGATGGACCCCGACGACAGCTGGCAGCAGCACGCGGCCGATACCATCACCGAGTCCTACCAGCTCGCCAACCCGCACACTGTCGAGATCGTCACCTCCAACGCCGCCCGCGGCATCCAGGACCTCGAGCGCTACGGCATGCCGTTCGCCCGCGAGGACGACGGCCGCATCTCGCAGCGCTTCTTCGGCGCGCACACCTACCGCCGGACCGCCTTCGCGGGCGACTACACCGGCCTCGAGATCCAGCGCACGCTCGTCAACCGGGCCGCCCAGCTCGAGATCCCGATCCTGGACACCGTGTACGTCACGCGCATCCTTGTCAACGAGGACGGAGCAGTGTTCGGCGCCTACGGCTTCGACCTCGTCGACGGCACCCGCTACCTGATCCACGCGGATGCGGTGATCCTCGCCGCGGGCGGGCACAACCGCATCTGGCGCCGCACCTCCTCCCGCCGCGACGAGAACACGGGCGACTCGTTCCGCCTGGCCGTCGAGGCCGGCGGTCGCCTGCGCGACCCCGAGCTGGTCCAATTCCACCCGTCGGGCATCATCGAGCCCGAGAACGCGGCCGGCACGCTGATCTCCGAGGCCGCGCGCGGCGAGGGCGGCATCCTCCGCAACGGCCTCGGCGAGCGCTTCATGGGCAAGTACGACGCCGAGCGCCTCGAGCTCTCGACCCGCGACCGCGTCGCCCTCGCCTGCTACACCGAGATCAAGGAGGGTCGCGGCACGCCCAACGGCGGGGTCTGGCTCGACGTCTCGCATCTGCCGCGCGAGACGATCATGACCCGGCTGCCGCGGGTTTACCAGACGATGCTCGAGCTGCAGATGCTCGACATCACGAAGGACCCGATCGAGATCGCGCCCACGGCGCACTACTCGATGGGCGGGGTCTGGGTGCGCTCGGACGACCACAGCACCGACGTCCCCGGGCTCTACGCGATCGGAGAGGCCTCCAGCGGACTGCACGGCGCCAACCGCCTCGGCGGCAACTCGCTGATCGAGCTGCTGGTGTTCGGCCGGATCGTCGGGCAGGCGGCGGCGGAGTACTCCGCCTCACTGACCGCCCAGACGCGCTCGGCCGCGTCCGTCCAGGTCGCCCGCGACGAGATCGCCGGCCTGCTCGCGGCCGACGGCACCGAGAACGTCCGCGCTCTGCAGCGCGCGATCCGCAACACGATGACCGAGCACGCTGGAGTCGTCCGCGACGAGGAGGGCCTGCTCGCCGGGCTCGCCGAGCTGGACGCGATCGAGGCGCGCATCGCCGACATCGGCGTGCACCCGGACATCGCCGGCTTCCAGGACCTCGCCCACGCCTTCGACCTCAAGTCGGCCGCGATGGCCGCGCGGGCCACCCTCGAGGCAGCGCTCGAGCGCCGGGAGAGCCGCGGCTGCCACAACCGCAGCGACTACCCGGACATCGACCCGGCCCTCCAGGTGAACCTCGTCTGGTCGCCCTCCGCGGGGATCACGCGCGAGGAGATCCCCGCGGTGCCGGAGGAGATCCAGGCGCTGATCAGCGGCGAGGTCGCCACCGCGGGCAAGCTGCTCGAGTAGCCGGAACCGCGACGGCACGACGCCGGTCGCCCTCACCGCCTGCTCGCCGGGCACCACCGGCGCCCAGGCGCCCCCCGGGATCCTCCTGGGGACCACGGACAAGGTCACCGCCCTGGATCCCGCCGGCTCCTGGGACCTCGGCTCGGCGACGCTGCAGAACCAGGTCTTCTCCTGGCTGCTGACCTCCGCCCCCGGATCGACGGATCCCGTGCCGGACCTCGCGGCCTCGGCCGAGTTCACCGACCCCACCCACTACCGCGTCGCCCTGCGCGAGGACGCCGCCTTCGCCAACGGCAATCCGCTCACCGCCTCGGACGTGGTCTTCACCTTCGAGCGCCAGGTGGCGATCGCCGCTCCGAACGGCCCCTCGTCGCTGCTCTCGGACATGGTCTCGGTCCAGGCGGAGGACGACTCCACCGTCGTCTTCACACTGGCCACCCCGGACAACGCCCTCTGGCCCCAGATCCTCACCAGCCCCGCCGCCGCGATCGTCGACGAGGACGTCTTCTCGGCCGACTCCCTCACCACCGACGACGACATCGTCGCCGGCGACGCCTTCAGCGGGCAGTACTCCATCACGAGCTACACGCTGAACTCGCTCGTGCAGCTCACCCGCAACGACTCCTACGACGGCCTCCTCGGCGCCGCCGCCAACGAGTCCGTGATCGTCCGCTACTAGGCGGACGAGAGCAACCTCAAGCTCGACATCCAGCGCGGCGAGATCGCGGTCGCCTACCGCACGCTGAACGCGACCGACACGGAGGACCTCCGCGGCGAGGAGGGCCTGACGGTGCACTCCGGTCCCGGTGCCGAGATGCGCTTCCTGGTCTTCAACCCCGAGACCATGCCCTACGGCTCCGCGACCTCCGAGGCCGACGCCGACAAGGCGCTCGCCGTCCGCACCGCCGTCGCCGACCTGATCGACCGCGACGAGCTGTCGGACCAGGTCTACAAGGGCACCTACGCGCCGGTCTACTCGATCGTCCCCAGCGCCCTGACCGGATCGACGCCGGCGTACGAGCAGGCCTTCGGCGACGGGAGCGGCGGTCCCAGCGCGGACGAGGCCGCCGCCGCGCTCCAGTCCGCCGGGATCACCGGTCCCGTCGATCTCAAGCTGCAGTACAACACCGACCATTACGGCTCCAGCACCTCGGACGAGTACGCGCTCATCAAGAACCAGCTCGAGCGCAGCGGGCTGTTCACGGTCGACCTTCAGTCGACGGAGTGGACGCGGTACGTGAAGGAGAAGTCGACCTCCTACCCGCTCTACCAGCAGGGCTGGTTCGCGGACTACCCGGACTCGGACAACTACCTGAACCTGCTCTACGGCACCGACGAGGCCCCCTCCATCCTCGGCGCCGCCGTGAAGGACGACGCCTACAACGAGGTCGTGCTGCGCGAGCGGAGCCTGGCCCCCGGCGACGAGCGCACCGCGGCGATCGAGGAGGCGCAGCGCCTCGCGGCGGAGAAGGCGATCACCGTGCCGCTCCTCGAGGGCACGGAGACCGTCATCGCCTCCTCCACGATCTCGGGCATCGACGACACGCTCGACGGCTCCGGCCGGTTCCGCTTCGGGCTGCTCCGGAGCGAGTGATCGGGACGCGCTGATCGGCCGGACGGGCCGCGGCGCCGCAGAGGGGGAGACCCTCGGCGGCAGCCGCGGCCCGTCCGTGCGTCCGGGGGCGGCTCTGCGAGGACGGCTCTGCGAGGACGGGGCACCCGGATCGATCAGCGCGCCAGCGCCGCCAGCTCCGCCCGGGTGCGGGCCCCGGCCTTGCGCAGCAGGTTCGACACGTGGAACTTCACGGTGTTGCCGCTGATGCCGAGGTCGTCCGCGATCCGCTGGTTCGAGGCGCCGAGCGTGATCAGGTTCAGCACCTCCCGCTCGCGGGCGCTGAGCTCGGCGAGGTCGAGCCCGTCGGGCTGCGCCGGCGGATCGAGGGGGAGGCGGATCGACAGGGTCGACCCCCAGCCCGCGGTCGACGCGACCGAGAGCTCCCCGTCGAGCCCGCGGACGCGCTCGGCGATCGGGCGCAGGGCGTCGTCGCGGGTCGTCAGCTCGCCCTGGCCGTCGTCGCGGATCTCGATGAGCAGGTTGAGCCCGTCGCAGTCCCACTGGATCCGCACCCGGCGCGTCTGCTCCGACTCCACGAAGGCCAGCACGGCGCTCCGCACGATCGCGCGGGCGGCGTGCGCCACCTCGCCGGGGAGGGCGCGCCCGGTGGCGGGCGGCTCGACGAACTGCACGTCGAGGTCGCCGAAGCGCACGAGCGGACGCAGGTCGCTCCGGAGCCGCGCGAACGCGCCCACGACGGGCTCCAGCATCGCGCTGCGCTGCTCGTCCGAGGCGGTGCGCAGCTCGACCAGGGCGTTCGCGGCGATGTCGATCGCGACGGTGCGGGCCGCACGGTCGTCGAGGCGCTCGGCGCGCAGGGCGGCGAGCACCGACTCCAGCGCCACCGCGTGCCGGTCGGCCTGCTCGGCCACCGTGCGGGCGTGCTGCTGCAGCAGGGTGCGGGAGGCGGGGGACTCGGCGGGATCCATCCCCCGAACCTACCCGTCCTACCCGCGAGCGGCACCGCCCACCCGATCGGGTAGGTAGTCCTCCTCGATCAGGTGGCGCGCGGATCCGGTCGCCGGGCGCACTGTGGACCCATGCCCGCTGACGACCGCACCACCGACCCCGCAGAGGCGCTCGCCGTGATCGCCGCCGAGGTGTCCGCCGCGACCGCCTCGCTGACGACCGACCGGCTCGAGCCCGTCCTCGAGCTGCTCGCCGGCGCCGACCGCGTCTTCGTCCACGGCGCCGGCCGCTCCGGCCTCGCCCTGCGGATGACCGCCATGCGCCTCATGCACCTCGGACTCGTGGTGCACCTAGTCGGCGACGTGACGACCCCGGCGATCCGCGGCGGCGACGTGCTGCTCACCGCGAGCGGCTCCGGCACCACCGGGGGCATCGTCCGCGCCGCGCAGGCCGCCGTCGACGCCGGAGCGCGGGTCGCGGCGATCACGACCGCCGCCGACTCCCCGCTGGCCGGGCTCGCCTCCGCCGTGGTGGTCGTGCCCGCCGCCGACAAGCTCGACCGCTCCGGGGCCGCCTCGGCGCAGTACTCCGGCGGGCTCTTCGAGCAGGTCGTCGTGCTCACCGGCGACGCCCTGTTCCACGCGCTCTGGCAGCGCCGCGGCGACAGCGCCGACGAGCTCTGGCCGCGCCACGCGAACCTCGAATGACCCGACTCCCCACCTCGACAGGAAGAAGAACCCCGTGAAGCTCCAGTTCGCCATGGACACCCTCAGCACCGACGCCGCCCTCGAGCTCGCCGCTGCCGCCGCCCCGCACGTCGACATCCTCGAGCTGGGCACCCCGCTCATCAAGAGCGCCGGCCTCTCCGCCATCACCGCCATCAAGGAGGCGCACCCCGACAAGACGGTCTTCGCCGACCTCAAGACGATGGACGCGGGCGAGCTCGAGGCCGACATGGCCTTCGCGGCCGGCGCCGACCTCGTGACGGTCCTCGGCGTCGCCGGCGACAGCACCATCTCCGGCGCGATCGCCGCCGGGAGGAAGCACGGCAAGGGCGTCGTCGTCGACCTCATCGGCGTGCCCGACAAGGCCGCCCGCGCCCGCGAGGTCGTCGCCCTCGGCGCCGAGTTCGTCGAGATGCACGCCGGTCTGGACGAGCAGGCGGAGGAGGGCTTCACCTTCGAGACCCTGCTGCGCGACGGCGAGTCCTCCGGCGTGCCGTTCTCGGTCGCGGGCGGCGTGAGCACCGCCACCATCGAGTCGGTGCAGCGCGCCGGCGCCCTCGTGGCCGTCGCGGGCGGGGCCATCTACGGCGCCCCGGACGTCGGCGAGGCCGCCGCGGCCCTCCGCGCCGCCATCGTCTGACCCGTCGGCGCCGCCGCCCCCGAGGCCCGCTGATCCGGGTCGCGAGGGCGGCGGCGCCCGCCTCCGCGCGGGAGGCGGCAGCGCATCCCCGCCGGACGCCCGGTCCCTCTCGACTCGCCGACGACGCGGTCCTACAGTGGCTGCGACGACCCTCGACTCCCGCCGCGGGACCGACGGCGCCGTCGCGAGCGGAGGGAAGCCGTGTCCTCGACCGCCCCCGTGCCCGGACCCGCCGTCGACGCCTCGACGAGGCTCCGCGACTTCCACCAGATCCTCCTCAACACCGCCGTAGCGAACGTGACGACGAGCTTCCTCTGGTTCGCGCTCACGTTCTGGGTGTACCTCGAAACGCGCTCCGTCCTGGCGACCGGGATCATCGGCGGCGCCTACATGCTGCTCGTCGCGGTCTTCGCGATGGCCTTCGGCACGATCGTGGACCGGCACCGCAAGTTCCGCGTCATGGTCTTCGCCGGGGCGGTCACGCTCGTGTCGTTCGGCGTCGCGGGCGGTCTCTTCCTCGCGCTGCCCGAGGCGGCGCTCCTGGACTTCCGCGCCCCCTGGTTCTGGGTGTTCTCGGGAACGATCCTCTTCGGCGCCGTCATCGAGAACATGCGCAACATCGCCCTGTCCACGACGGTGACCCTGCTGGTCCCGGTGGAGGGGCACGCCCGCGCGAACGGCCTCGTCGGGACGGTCCAGGGCCTCGCCTTCGTGGTGACGAGCGTCTTCAGCGGGCTCGCCATCGGCCTGCTCGGCATGGGGTGGACGCTGGTGATCGCGATCGGTCTCTCCGCCGCCGCGCTCCTGCACCTCCTCTTCCTGCGCATCCCGGAGGACCGGCCCGCGCCGACGGGGGAGAGGGCGCCGCTGATCGATCTCCGCGGCAGCATCACCGCGGTGCGGGCGGCGACCGGGCTGTTCGCGCTCATCGTCTTCTCGACGTTCAACAACCTGATCGGCGGCGTCTACATGGCGCTGATGGACCCGTACGGCCTCGAGCTGTTCCCGGTCGAGCTGTGGGGCGTGGTGCTCGGAGTGACGGCGACCGGTTTCGTCATCGGCGGTCTGCTCGTCGCGAGGTTCGGTCTCGGGAGGAACCCGATCCGGACGATGCTGCTGCTCGTGATGGCGATGGGCCTGATCGGCGCGGTCTTCACCCTCCGCGACTGGTGGTGGCTCTACGCCGGCGGCATCTGGATCTACATGACCCTGATCCCGGCGGTCGAGGCCGCCGAGCAGACGGTGATCCAGAAGGTCGTCCCCTTCGAGACCCAGGGGCGCGTCTTCGGCTTCGCGGCGGCGTTCGAGTCGGCCGCCGCTCCGATCACGTCGTTCCTCATCGCCCCGATCGCCGAGTTCGCGCTCATCCCGTACATGGAGTCGCCGGCCGGGCGCTCGGCGTTCGGCGGGCTGCTCGGCGACGGCATCGGCCGGGGGATCGCGCTGGTGTTCCTGGTCGGCGGAGTCGTCATGATCATCGCGGCCGGCGCGGCGATGCTCACCGGCTCCTACCGCGTCATGTCGGCGCAGTACCTGCGGGAGGCCGCGGCGAGCGGGGAGGCGGAGCCCGTCGGCACGGAGGCGCCGGAGACGCACCGGACCGCGCCGAGCACCGTCGAGCAGAACCGCTAGCGCCCGCAGACGCCGCCCGTCATGCGCCTCCGGGGGGTCCGGCGGACCGGACGGCGCCGACACGAGGAAGACGTGCCGGACGCCCCCTCCCCAGGGTGCGGCGTCCGGCACGTCGGCTGCGACCACCCGGTCGAGGGGCCCTCCTCGACTCCCGAGCGCTCCGCTGCCCCGCGCCTCCGGAGGGAGACATCGGGGCATGCGGCGCCGGCGGGGGGGAGGGCTCTGGTTCCCCGCCCCGCCGGCGCCGGCCGCCCGCGAGGGGCGGCGAGGATGCTCGTTCGGGCGTGCCTCGAGTGACGGCTACATGCCGTCACTGAGCATGGACTGCACCAGCTTCACGTGGCGCTCGAGGTTCAGCTGGCTGAACTCGCTGTTGTAGTTGAGGCCGTAGTTCAAGATGTGACCCGGGGTGCACTGGATTGTCGCGTCCGGTCCGTCCCAGGTGCGCAGCAGTGCCAGGGCCGAGTCCCAGCTGCTGTTCTCGCAGTTCGTGTTGAAGGTGGTCGACGTGCCCAAGCCCACGGTGTGCGAGATCTCGTGCATGGCGGTGCCCTCCACCATGTAGACGCGCTCCTTGCCGAAGCGGATCTGGCCGTAGATGTTCGCATCGGCCGTCGGGGTTCCGGGGCTGTACGAGACGGTCAGGGAGCGGGAGATGTTGCTGAGGCGGTTGTAGCGCGCCACGGCGCGGTCCATCGCGTCGGTGATGCGGGCGTAGGCGTCGGCCTCGTCCGCGGTCGGGCTCGCGACGCGGTTCAGCGTCCAGGTGATCTTCTGCACGGTCGGATCGGTCAGTGCCCAGCGCTGGGCCTTGGAGCCGGTGCAGGTCCACTGCTGAATGGGGGAGCCGTCGATCTGGCGGAAGTCCTTGTTGTCGAGGCAGAGGTCGCTGTGCCGATTGGCGATCTCGGCGTAGCCTCCGCCGACGGAGGTGATCCGCCACTGCTGGGCGGTGCTTCCGTTGCAGCTCCACTGCCGCACCTCCGAGCCCGGAGTGGTGCCGAAGTCGAAGTTGTCGAGGCAGAGGTTGCTGAAGGTGTTCTTGATCTCGGCGTAGCCGGTGCCGAGGTCGGTGACCTGCCAGCGCTGGTTGCTCCCCTCGGTGCAGCTCCACTGCCGCACCTCGGCTCCGGGCTGAGTGCCGAAGTCGAAGTCGTCGAGACACATGCTGCTGTGCTGGTTGCGGATCTCCTGCGCCGATCCGAGGCCGACCGGGGCGGTGGCTGCAGAGGCGGGCGAGCTGATGCCGAAGGTCGTGATGCCGACGACGGCCGCGATCAGGGCGCCGATCAGGCGCTTGGAGGGGTGGGACTTCGTTGTCCGGGACATGGGTGCCTTTCACAGACATCCGGCGTCCCCGAAGGGACGCGGATGAGGGTCGCAGGAAGGAGCCGTGTCCGAAGGGATCGGAGCACGGCAGAGGATGCGCCGGAGCGACCGGGATGGTGATCCGGTCGTCCCGCCGCGGGACGCGTCAGCGCCGACGCTCCGAGTGGGATGGGAAGCTGATCACGACCTGCATGTTGACGTGGACAACCATCGACCGGTCGCGGAGCCGGTGTCAAGTGCCGGTCTCGAGCGGATCCGGTCCGAGCCCCGCCGGGCGAGGGTGATCCGTCCACGCGGATCCCCGTGCTCGCAGGGAGAGAGCGCTCACACCCGCCGTCGCTGCGGCATCGCCCGGGAATCCGCCATTGTTACCGTTAACAAAAGTCGGTACGGTGTCACCTGAAGTGGGCAAGCGCGTCCTCGCGCCTCGCGTCCCACTCCGACCGGTTCGAAGGCGAACCTGAGAGGAACGTCGATGATGACGACAGCACCACCCTCCCGCCGCACCCTCCCGCCGCAGGCCCACGCCCGGCCCCGATGACTGTCGGCCCGGCCGACACCTTCCACGCGGTGACCGCGGTCGGCGCCCGCAGCGCGCGACGTCTCGTCCTCGCACCCACGTCGACCTCCGCCTCCCGATCACGGGTCGCCAGGCCCGCGTCCCGGGCCGCCTTCCGGCGATTCCCTCCCCGCCAGACGGACGCCGGACTCACCACTCCGCCGGCCGATCGCGCGGGCTCCGTCCTCCCCCTCCGACCCCTCACCTGAAGGACCCCCCATGTCACGAACCCCCCGGCAGGAGCGCACCCGGCGCTCACGCCTCCCCCGAGCGGGCGCCGCGCTGACGCTCGCCATCGCCTGCCTCGGCGGCGTACTCGGACCGATCGGCGCCGCCGGCGCCGCAGAGACCGTCCCCGCTCCCGCGCTGCAGTACTCGTTCGACGGCATCGGCGCGACGCTCGCCAATGGAGCCGTCGTCGCCGACTCCGCTCCGGGCAACCACCCCGGCACCCTGATCAACTCCGGCGCGACCAGCGTCGCGGGTCCCTCCGGCGCCTCCACCGACCGCGCTCTCTCGCTCCCGGGCGGATCGAGCACGTCGGCCGCGCCGCACGTCCGGATCGCCCCGGGCCTGATCCCCGCCGGCACGCAGGACGTCACGATGTCCGCCTGGCTGCGCTGGAGCGGTGCTCCGGACTGCACCTGGCCCTTCACGCTCGGCTCCAGCGTCGACTCCCACGTCCTCTCCACCACGAAGTGCGGACCGGCCGGCTTCGGCGCGATCAAGAGCGGCTCCGAGGTGCGGGCCGCAGGCAACACTCCGGTCGCCGCGAACCGCTGGGTGCACATGGCGGTCGTCGTCAAGGGCGGCCAGTCGGTCTCGACCTACTTCGATGGAGCTCTCGTCGGCCAGGGCAGCACGACCTTCACCGCCGCGTCCGCGATCGGAACGTCCACGTTCTCCGGCTTCCTCGGCAAGTCGTTCTACGGCGCGGACGCCTACTGGGCCGGTGCCATCGACGACATGCAGGTCTGGACCTCCGCGCTCACCGCCGGCCAGGTGCAGCAGAGCGCCGCATCCGTGCACTCGGTTCTCGCGAACCAGGACGCCGCCGTCTCGCTCGGCGACACCTCGAACGTGACCTCGAACCTCGCACTCCCCACGACCGGCGCCAACGGCTCCACGATCACCTGGACGTCGAGCGCCCCCGGCGTCGTCAGCACCAGCGGCGTCGTCACCCGGCCCGCCGCGGGCAGCCCGGACGCCACCGTCACGCTGACCCCGACCGCCGTCCACGGCGGCATCACCGTCGTCGGCCGTGCGACCACCGTCTTCGTCCCGGCGTACGCCGCCGGTGACAGCGCCGAGGCCGAGCTCGCCCGGGCCGTCGCCGACGGCATCAGCAACGATCCCGCTCTCGCCGGACCGGTGCGCGGCAGCCTGAACCTGCCCTCGACCGGAGCCGACGTCGCCGCCACCGCCGCGCGCGCGAACAGCTCCAGCGCCGTGGTCAGCTGGACCTCGTCGAACGAGGCCGTCATCACCTCCGCCGACAAGGGCACCGCGCCGAACGTCGTCGCGAAGGGCTCGCTCACGCGTCCGTCCGCCGACACCACCGTCACCCTCACCGCGACGGTCACCGTCGCCGGCACCACGCCCCTCGTGCGGACCCTCACGCGTACCGTTCCGGCCGCGGCTCCCGTGGCCGCGAGCGACCTCGACGCGTACCTGTTCGCGTACTTCACCGGCGACAGCATCGAAGGCGAGAAGATCCGCTTCGCGACCTCCGACGGCAACGACTCGCTCACGTGGAAGACCCTGAACGACGCCCAGCCGATCCTCACCTCCACCATGGGCACGAAGGGGCTGCGCGACCCGTTCGTCTTCCGCTCGAAGGAGGGCGACCGCTTCTTCCTGATGGCCACCGACCTCTCCGTCGGCACCACCGGCTTCGGCGGATCGACCAACCGCGGCAGCCGCTACCTCGAGATCTGGGAGTCCACCGACCTCGTCAACTGGGGCCAGCAGCGCCACGTCGAGGTCAACCTGCCCAACGCGGGCATGACCTGGGCACCGGAGGCCACCTACGACCCCACCATCGACGCCTACGTCGTCTACTGGACCTCGGCCCTCTTCACCGACAGCACGCGCAACGTCGAGGACGGCAACGGACCGCAGATCCTCACGTCCACCACCCGCGACTTCCGCGACTTCACCACCCCCGAGGTCTGGTTCAAGGCCGCTGACGTCCCCTCGCTCAACAAGAGCAACGGACTGATCGACGCCACGATGCTCAAGGACGGCGACACCTACTACCGCTTCACGAAGGCGACCCAGACCAGCGGCTGCCCCTCGCCCGACATCATCGGACAGAAGTCGACGAACCTCCGCGCCACCACCGCCTCCGGTGCGTGGAGCCTCATCGACACCTGCATCGGCCGCACCGCCGGAACGCCGGAGGTCGAGGGTCCCGAGATCTTCAAGACCAACGAGGGCGACCGGGCGGGGTACAAGTACTTCCTCTGGACCGACAACTACGGCGGACGCGGCTACATCCCGCTCGGCACGAACTCGCTCGAGGGCGACATCCAGTGGACGATCCCCAGCAGCTTCTCGCTGCCGACGTCGCCCCGCCACGGATCCGTCGTCTCCATCACCGCGAAGGAGCGCGACGGGCTCGCCGCGAAGTGGAACCCGTCGCTCCTGGTGACCTCGATCGACGCCGTGGCGCGGACCGTTCAGGCCGGATCGACCACCGTCGACCTGCCCGCCACGGTGGGCGCGACGTTCAAGGACGGCCACCGCGAGACGGTCGCCGTGACGTGGGCGACCGCCGATCTCAGCTCGCTGAAGAAGGCGGGCGACACCGTGCAGGTGCGCGGACAGCTCGCCAACTCGGCAGCGACGCCGGCCATCGCCACCATCACCGCCACGGCTCCTCCCGGACCGTCGCTGACGGCCTCGGCCGCGAGCCGCTGCGTCGCCGGCAAGGTGACGGTCACCGCGACCGGCACCAACACGAGCGGCTCCACGGTCGAGATGACCGTCGGCTCGCAGTGGGGGAGCAGGACCTTCGCCGGGGTCGCTCCCGGCAAGTCCGTGTCCGCCGCCTTCACCACCCGGGCGACCTCGGTCACCGCGGGCGAGGTGAGCGTCGCCTCGAAGGACGCGAACGGCACCAGGACGGCCACCGCGCCGTACTCGGCGCTCACCTGCCGCTAGGCCGGTGACAGGGGAGGGGCGGCGTCCAGCCGCCCCTCCCCTGACCTCCTCCGTTCCGGGGCCTCCGGCCACCGGAGCAGGGGAGCAGGGACCCTGGGTCCGTGCTCCCCGCATCCACCTCTCCCACGGAAGTAGACGAACAATGCGGTTCCGACGCACGACGGCCCTCCTGGTCGCCGCGAGCCTGACAGCGGGAGGGGCTGCGCTCGGCGCGGCACCCGCACAGGCCGCGGTGCCCAGCCCGGTCCTCTCCTACGACTTCTCCTCGTCCGCCGCCGTCGGCTCCGCCGTGGGCGCGGGCACGACCCTGACCGACTCCGCTGCGGGCCGCTCCGCCACCGTGCGCGGGACCGGAGCGACGACCGTCGCCGGTCCGCGCGGCGGCACCGACCGCGCACTCCGCCTCCCCGGCGGCGCCGCAGGCAGCTCCGCCGCCTACGCCGAGATCGCGCCGGGACTGACCACGGCGGCCACCACCGACGTGACCATGTCGGCCTGGCTGCGCTGGGAGGGGAACCAGAACTGCAGCTGGGCGTACGCGCTCGGGCAGTCGACCGAGCGGTACCTCTTCACCACGCCCCAGTGCGGAAGCAGCCTGATCGGTGCCGTGAAGAACGGCTCGGAGCAGCGCGCGGCCGACTCCGGTCCCGCCGCCACCGGCCGCTGGAGCCACGTCGCCGTGGTCCTGCGCAGCGGCGTCAGCGTCTCGACCTACGTCGACGGCCGGCTCGCCCAGACCACCCCGACCTCCGCGACCGGAGCGGCGACTGTCGGCACCTCCGCCTTCTCCGGCCTCCTCGGCAAGTCGTTCTACGGCCCCGACCCTCTCTTCGCCGGGGCGATGGACGACGTGCACGTCTACTCCTCCGCACTGACCCAGGACCAGGTGCGCGAGGACGCGGCTCCGGCCGCTGCCGCGATCGCTGCATCGGACGCCGCCGCGGCGACCATCGCCGTGACCGGACCCGTCACCAGCGACCTCTCCCTCCCGACCCGCGGCGCGGGCGGCTCCGTCCTCACCTGGGCGAGCAGCGACCCCGCGGTGATCGGCACCGACGGCTCCGTGCGCCGCCCGGCACCCGGCTCGGCGAACGCCACCGTGACCCTGACCCCGACCGCGACGTTCGCCGGATCCGCCGCCACCGGCACCGCGCGAACCGTCACCGTCGCCGCCGACACCGAGGCCGACGCCACGGCGCGCCTGCGCACGGCCCTCGTCGTCCCGCCGACCGTCGCCTCCGGAACCGCTCTTCCCACGGTCGCCGGCTACACCGTGTCGTGGAGCGCGGACGGTGCCGGCCTGTCCGGCAGCCGCCTCGTGAACGACTCGGCGACCGACCGGGCACTCGCGCTCACCGCCTCCGTGAAGGTCGGCGCCACCACGCTGACGAAGACCTTCCGCACCACCGTCCTCAGCGCCTCCACGGCGAAGACCGTGGTGTCGTACACCCGGACGCCGACCGGCGAGGACAAGGCGAACCAGGACACGATCGCCCGCGGCCTCCACCTGGCACTCGGCTCGTCCGTCGCCGACGCAGCACCGCTCTCGGGCAACTCGGGAGTCCTCTTCGCCGACGGGGTCTTCCTCGGAACCGACAAGGCCGACAACCGCGGCCTCGCGAACCCCTCGCTGTTCACCTTCGCCGACGGCACCGTCGGCGTGATCGCCACGCGCGTCCTGCAGTCGGGCGCGTCCGACGGCACCGGGGCCTCGAGCGCTCTGATCTTCAAGGCCACGGACGCCACCGCGTCCGACTTCACCGAGCTCGGCCTCATCGACCTCGGCACCACCGGCGGCGTCGTCGCGCCGAAGGCCGTCTTCGACACGGACCAGAACCGCTACCTCGTCTCCTGGACGGACTCCTCCGGGGCGGCGAAGTACACGACCGTCACTGACCTCGCCCGCACCGAGCTCCGCGCGCAGGCGTTCTGGCCGAAGGACGGCGGCCGTCGCAGCGTCGTCGTGACCGACGGGAACCGCGGTGCGGTCCTCGGAGGAAGCCCCGCCACCGTCGCCGCTCCCGACCTCTCCGGAGTCCCGGGCCGCGTCGCCGACGCTCTGCCGGGCGGCGCGCTGACGGTCTCCGGCTCCGTCGCCGACTCGCTCGTGAAGAAGTTCGGCCGCACGGTCAACACCGGATCCTCGGTCGCACCGCAGACGATCGATCAGGGCGACACCTCCGCCCTGTCCGGAGTGAAGGCGCAGCTCTCCTACAACGACGGCTCGACCGGCAGCCTCGGCATCGACTGGAACCAGCAGCAGCTCGCCGACCTCGCCGCGAAGGGCCCGGGAACGTACGACCTCTCCGGGACCGTCCGCCAGCGGCAGTACAACGAGCCGTTCGCCTACAACCGCGCGGATCCGACGATCTACCGCTACGAGCGCAACGGGAAGACGCAGTACCTCTTCACCGCCACGGACGACACGAACAACAACAACGTCGCCTCGCAGCACCTGCCGATCCGGGTCGCCGACAGCATCGACCAGCTCAGCGACGACAACGGCGGACGGGCCCGTGAGGTGGACCTCCTCAACCGCACCACGCGGATGGACCGCACCGCCGAGGGCAAGGTGATCGCGGGCTGCTACTGGGCCCCCGAGATCCACGAGATCGGCGGCAAGCTCTCCATCCTGTTCGCCCCGTGCTTCAACCCGGACAACGACCAGTCGAACCAGAACGGTCAGTGGTTCACGGTGCAGGCGCACATCATGCAGCTGCGCGACGGCGGAGACCCCGCGAACCCCTCCGACTGGAGCGCGCCGCGCGCCGTCGTGAAGAGCGATGGGAGCGCCCTCGGACGCCCCGGCACGGGACGCAACATCAGCCTCGACATGACCTACTTCGAGTCCGGTGGAACTGCGTACTACGCCTGGTCCCAGCGCTACGTCGACAACGGAGTGAGCGACCCGGCGACCTGGATCGCCAAGGTCGATCCCGCGAACCCCACCCGCGTCATCGGCGAGCCGACCCCGATCATCGTGCCCTCGCTGACGTTCGAGGACCACCTGTCCGAGGGAGCGTTCGCGATCCAGCGCGACGGGAGGATCACGCTCGTCTACTCCAGCAGCGGCGTCAGCCCGAAGTACATCGTGGGCGGCGCCTGGGCGAAGGAGGGCAGTGACCTGACCGACATCGCGAGCTGGACCAAGTACGACGCCCCGCTCCTGCAGAGCGTTCCCATGCCCGACGGCGTCCTCGACTACCGCACCTACGAGCAGGGTCCCGGCCACGGAGCCGTCACCCAGGACGAGGACGGCAACGACGTGTACGTCTACCACACCTGGGGCAACGGAGTCGGGGGTGACGGCCGCGACACCCGTCTCGCCCGCATCCACTACGCCGCCGACGGCCGGCCGGTCTTCGATCTGACGCCGACGGAGGAGGTCGCACCCGCGAACCGGACTGTGACCGCGAAGGTCACAGTCACGTCGCCGCTGACCGTGACAGCCACGGCGTCGACCCGCTGCGTCAGCGGGAAGGTCGTCCTGACCACTGTGGTAAAGAACGACAGCCGCTCGATCATGGACATCACGACGGTCACCGCCTTCGGCTCGAAGACCGTGACCGGAGTCGCTCCGGGATCGTCCGCGTCGAGCGCCGTCACCACCCGAGCGGTCTCGATCCCCGCGGGGTCGGTGGCCGCGACAGGAAAGGCCGTCGTCGACGGGAAGACGGTCAGCACGCAGACGAGCGTCGACTACCCGGCGCGCAGCTGCCGCTGAGACGGTGAGGGAGCGGGCGCCACGATCGCCCGCTCCCTCACCGCCCCGCCCCCGACCGGCACTGCGCCGCCCTGCAGTGCCGCCACCTCAGAAGGACGACCGACGAGATGCACCACAGAGTGAGAACCGGGACGGTCCCGACCATCGGGCCCGTGCTGACGAAGGTCGCGCAGTCGCACACCCTCACCGAGGAGAAGGACGACGGAGCGGCCGGCAGCGCAGCTGCGGTCGGAGGACACGACCTCCTGCTGATCAACGGCAACGCCCTCCCTCTCTCCTGAGCCCCCCTGCGCCGTTCGGACGGGTCCTCGACCCTGATCGCCCGACGATCCCGCCGCGGCGGCATCACCACCGGCTGCGGACCGGGGCGGCGATCGGGCCGTATCCTGCTGTCCGGACCGATCGCTGATGTGCGAACCTCTCCTGAGCGGACTCCCGGATGCGGGCCGACCGTGACCGGTCCGGCCCGTTCCTCTCGTTGCAGCAGGAGACCGCCGTTCCCCAGGAGATACCCGTGATGCGCCTCGATCGATTCCTCGTGTCCCTGGCACGCTCTGCGCGGTGCACGAACCGCTGCGGAGCCTGCGGGCTCGACTGCAGCATCGACGTCTTCATCCTGATCGCGCTCGCGACCGGAGAGAACCGCGACGAGACCCGCCTGCGAGCAGTCCTCGACCTCCGCTCCGGCGACCGTGTCGAGGTCCTCGAGGTGCGCAAGCGGCTCCTCCGGCTCTCCCGCCGGGGCCTGGTGCTCCTGGAGAGAGGCAGGAGGACCGCACTGCAGCGCATCGAGCGCTTCTCGATCACGCGCGACGGCCGGGCCTTCCTGGCGTCCCACGCGAGAGCGCTGGACCTCCTCGCCGAGGAGATCCACGTCGCGCTGCTGTCCCGCTGACGAGCGGAGTGCCAGTGCGGGCGCACGCGGGACGTCTCCTGGTCGGCCGTCGTCGGACCGGTCGTGTCGGTGACGCTCCAGGTGGAGCGACTTCGACACGTGCGTCGCCTCCGACCGCGTCCCGAGCGCTCCGGGGCAGCACGAGGCATCGCCGACCGTCATGGGCGCCGCGCTCGCGACCGTGCTGCCGCGGCGCGAGGCGGTGGCGGCGCTCCTCGAGGACGCCGTCGCTGCTGCATCCTCAGCAGTGCGAGGCCGGCCTGGGGCTCGCCTCGACCCAGGAGCCGGGTCCGGGGACAGGCCTGTCCTGATCCTCGACTGCAGAAGGAAGAGTCTCGGTCCCGGTCGAGCTCCTCCGACCGGGATCCGCCTCACGCCGGAAAGTGCCCTTCGTGCATCACCCCGGGCTGGAGAGCTGGATGATCTCGGAGATCACCGCGGCTCGAGTGTCGTCCGGTATCCGATCGCCTCCGAGGGAGTGGTGTGACCACAGGCCGTCAGCCGCAAGGCAGGCGATGAACTGGCGGAGAGCGATCGGATCGGTCGCGGTCTCCTCTGCGGAGGGCGTCCACCTTCGGCGCACCTCCGCTACCGGCGCTCGGAGAGCGGTGTCGCTGCCCGTGGCCTGGAGGAGTCCGATCTGCATGTGCGTCGACGGCGTCAGGGCGACGGCGACGTAGGCACTCACTCGCTCCGTCAAGGTGGCCTCGTCCGCGGTCTTCCCCGCGACGTCGATCAGCTGGGCTTCCCAGCCGGCCGCGACGTGCTCCTGGAGAGCATGGGCGAGATCGGCTCGATCGCGGAAGTGGTACATCATTCCACCGCGTGTCAGCCCAGCCTCTTCGGCAGTCGCTTCGAGCGTGACGCGAACAGAACCTTCCCTCGCCGCGACACGGACCGCTGCGTCGAGGATCCGAGTCCGGTTGTTGGGTCGCGTCGCGCGAGGAGACGTCCGAGGAGAAGGCAGGACCTCCTCACCGCTGGGCGGGTTCGGTTCCATGTCGTGATCGATTCCGCCGCTCCCTCGGTCCGAGTGAGCGGCTAGGGATGGCGGGTGCTGAGGAGCCCGGAGGGTGTCGACGCGTCACCGCACGAGCGGGTGCGACAGCGTCGGCCGCCAGTCTGCCATCCTCTCCTGCCGACGTCGGAAGGTGAGGCTCGACCCCCTCGGTGTCGAGCCGTCCTGACGACGGACTGCAGCCGGAGGGACGGCTGTCACGGTCGACGAATCAGAAAGCAACTGTACATTCATGATTGTATAGTTGTGGTACGGTAACGGCCTGCCCAGCTTCGGAGCTGCGGGCGGTCAGATGCACTGCCGGTGCGGGATCCGAGGCTGAAAACCTCCAGCGACTTCATTCCTCAGAAGCCTGGAGGTTTCTTCATGTCCAGAATCGCGGACAAGCCGAACGCCCGCTGGTGGGCGCTCGCCGTTCTCGCCATGACCCAGCTCGTCGTCGTCCTCGACACGATGATCGTCACCATCGCCCTGCCTCAGGCCCAACTGGATCTCGGGATGAGCGACAGCCTGCGCCAGTGGGTCGTCACCGCCTACGCCCTCGCTTTCGGAGCACTTCTCCTTCTGGGCGGTCGGATCGCCGATTACTGGGGCCGCAAGCGCACCTTCATGGTCGGAATGATCGGCTTCGGAGCGGCCTCGCTCTGGGCCGGACTGTCGCAGAGCGGCATGGAACTCGTCATCGCTCGCGGCGTCCAGGGCGCCTTCGCGGCACTGCTCGCCCCCGCCGCACTCGCCATGCTCACCGTGACGTTCGCCCACGGCAAGGAGCGCAATCTCGCCTTCGCCGTCTTCGGCACGGTCGCCGGATCCGGAGCCGCAATCGGCCTGATCCTGGGCGGCGTGCTCACCGAATTCACCGACTGGCGCTGGTGCCTCTTCGTCAACCTCATCTTCGTCGCCTTCGGCCTCGTCGGCGGGGCTCTCGTGCTTCGCGAGAGCAAGGCGGAAGGAGACAACCGCTACGACGTCTGGGGAACCGTCACCGTGACCCTGGGACTGGGCGCGATCGTCTACGGGTTCACCCGAGCCGAGCACGGATGGGGCGCGATCGACACCGTCGCCTTCCTCGCACTCGGCATCGTCCTGCTGACCGTCTTCGTGCTCATCGAACGCAAGGTCGACCAGCCGTTGCTGCCCCTGCGCGTCATCCTGCGTCGTGTGCGAGGCGGCGCGATCCTGATCCAGGCCGCCAATGGCGCCGTGATGATCGGGGCCATCCTCTATCTCGCGTTCTACTTCCAGATCGTGCTCGGAATGGGACCGCTGATGGCAGGACTCGCGAACCTCGCCATGACCGTCGCGATCATGGCGTTCTCGCCCGTCACCACGAAGATCCTCAACACGTTCGGCCCCCGACCCCTGATGATCGTCGGGCCGCTCGTCTCGGCAGCAGGGCTCTTCCTGCTCCTCGGCATCACCCCGGACGGGAACTACTTCCTCCAGGTCCTGCCCGCCCTGGTCGTGCTCGGAATCGGACTCTCCATGCTCTTCGTGCCCGTCCAGAACCTCGCCCTTCTCGGGGTCGAGAACGAGGACGCCGGAGTGGCCTCCGCCGTCGTCAACTCCGTCTTCCACATCGGCGGGTCCATCGGTCTCGCGGTGTTCACCGTGTTCTACGCGAGCACCGCGGACTCCGCCATCGCGTCCGGAACGGCCGAGCTCACCGCATTCACCGACGGCTACAAGGCCGTGTTCCTGGCCGCAGCAGTGACCATGGTCGCGGCCTCTCTCACCGGATTCCTCCTCATCCGAGGGAAGAAGGAAGACCTGAACCCCGCCTGGGACGAGGCGGAGGCCGCCCTCGTCCACTGAGACGATGCCGAAGGGGCGGGCCGGTTCGTGCAGCAGCGGCAGACCGGCTCGCCTCTTCCCGTCCGACTCACGACACCCCGTACGTCGCCGACCGACGACCTCCCCTCGATGGGGAGTCGTACGTGGATCGCAACGGTCCGGTCGTCCGACGCGGCCGCGTCATCCGGTGGGTCTTCTCCCGCGATGCCGGCTGCACCGCCGAGATCATCGAGGGTCGCGACCCGGTCGCCCGGCACATCACCGCAGACCGGAACGACGACGCCCGGCCGCCCTCAGGTGAGAGGCGGCCGGGCGTCGTCGGTCGGAGGACCCGGTCAGGTCAGCCGCAGCGGAGCGCCGGGTAGGCGGCGCTCACGGGAGCGGAGGCGCTGCCGACGGTGGCGACCCCCTGGACGGTGCCGGCGGCGACCGAGGCGGCCCGCGTGGTCACGGCCAGCGAGGCGGTCCGGCCCGCATCGATCTGCTGCGTCTTCGCGCCCCACAGGGTGTTCCAGCGGAGGTCGGCGGTCGACGCGGCCTTGTTGACAGTGGTCAGCGTGACCACCACCTTGCCCGCGACGCAGCGAGCCGCTGCAGTGGCGGTGACGGGCACAGCCGGCGCCTTCACGGTGATCGTCGCCGTGACGGTGCGGTTGGCCGAGGCCACCTCCTGCTCCTTCGAGAGCGAGAGGTCGAGCCGGCCGCTCGCGCGGATGTTCACGCCCTTGAACCAGGTGTTGCGGTCCGAATCGAACAGGCCGCCCGCGTTCTGCGGATCGGTCGCCGTGTGCGGGTCCGGGTAGGGGCGGGCGTGGTAGGCGAGGAGCAGGTTGCCCGACTCGTCCTCGACGAACGAGTTGTGCCCGGTGCCGGCCTGCTGGCGCGAGAAGTACTGCGTCTCGTCCGCGCCGAGGCGGCCCAGGTAGGTGTCCTCGGTGTCCAGCACGGGGAACGCGGTCTGCGTCCACGTCGCGGGGTTGAGGAGGTCGGCACTCGCGTCGGCCGTGAGCAGGCCGAGCGAGTAGTACTTGTCGACCGTTCCGCCCGAGTAGGTGAGGTACATGCGTCCTCCCTTGGACACGATGAACGGCGCCTCGACGACGCCCTGGTCGTTGCCCTCGGTGGTGTCGGACGGGGTCGGCGAGCGCTTGCCCGACTCCCACGGCTGGCTCTCGCCGTAGATGCGGGTGACCGCACCGGTCACCAGCGGGACGGTGCCCTTGGGCCCCATCGTCGCCTTGGCGAGGGAGAGCGTGTTGCCGTTGGGCAGGACCCAGTAGCCCTGGGTGGCGCCGTTCTCCTGGCGGTCGATGTAGCTGACGTCGAAGGCCGCGCCCTCGAGGACGACCGGCTCGCCCCACTTCGTCTGGTCGAGGAATCCGCCCTCGGCGATCGAGGCGTCGGTCCCGGTGTAGGGGATCAGGACGGTGTTGTCGCACCAGCCGCCCACAGGCGCGTAGCCCTTGTTCATGCCGGCGACGATCCACCAGGTGCCGTTGATCTTGTGGAACTCCTGCGCCCAGATGTATCCGCCCCAGCCGTAGAAGGTGTTCGGGTACTGGCTCTGGCGACCGGGCGTGCCGGCGTCGGGGTCGATCACGATCTGCTCGGGAGCGGAGTCGAGACCGGCGATGGTCTTCGAGCGCTTGAGGCCGATCTTGCGGTAGCTGGAGCTCTCCTCGATCGGGCCGAGCGAGTCCTGACCGTAGTGCGAGCCCGTGAGGTAGTAGTAGCCGTCGTCCTCGTTGAAGAAGACGTGCGGATCCGCGCGGGCCTCGTTGACCATCGCCTCGGGGTCCTGCTGGACGGAGCCGGTGACCCGGTAGGTCCCGGGACGCGAGGTGTCGACGGCGGTGGTCAGATCGTCCTGCCAGTCGACGTTGAGCGACTTGGTCGAGCCGTCGTTGTACTCCATCACGGCCTGCCCCGGGAGCGCTGCGGCGATCGCAGCGGATCCGGCGCCGGAGTCGACGGAGCCGCTGAGCGACTTCACATCGGTGTTCTTCAGGTCGACGTACTCGCGGTAGAACGTGCTGAACTCGGTCGAGGTCAGCGCCGTCTCGCCGGCCTGGCCCTGGGTGAACCCGGCGGGGAGACCCGAGCCCTGGACACCGGGGACGCGGGCGTCGGCGCGGGTGGTCGCTCCGGGAGCGGTGCCGGAGGCGAGGTCCGTGAACAGCGTCACGCGGCCCTCGGTGGTGAGCAGATCGGTCCAGAACAGCTTGTAGACGCCGAGGGCGGAGTCGAAGACGATCCGCGGGTCGGTCACGACCGAGCCCGGCGCGACCCGGAGGACGCGCTGGTCGCGGAACGTGCGGCCGTCGGCGGAGCTCCAGAGGTAGACGGAGTCCGTGGCGTTGTTCTGCGACGAGACCGCGCCGAGCGAGCCGTCCTTCGAGCGGAACAGCAGCGGCGAGCCCATCTGGGCGTTCGGGCGCTGCGCCTGATCGCCGTCCTTGAGGACGGAGAGGATCGACTGCGAGCGGTTCAGCGGCTCCCAGGTGGTCGCGCCGGCGGGCAGTGCGGCCGTGAAGAGCGAGTCCGCGCGACGGTCGTCGTTGTACGCCAGCGGGTCGTCCTTCACTCCGTTCGTCGTGGTGACGGTCTTGACGGAGGTGGCGATGCGCCCGCCGGGCACGGCGAGGGTGCTGTCCCACGCGTAGGTCTGCCCGGCGACGGCTGCCTGGAGGCGGACGGCGACGGGAGCGGTGAGGCCCGAGAGGTTCACGGCGCCGGTGGAGGAGACGCGCGCGGCGCCGGCGCCGGAGGCGGTCCACGTCACGGTGTTCCCGAGGACCTGCGCGGGCAGGTCGCCGAGCACGGTCGTGGGGACGTCGAGGGCGGCGCGCAAGTCGGTCGCCACGGTGCTGCTCGTCGCGCCCAGCTCGGCCCCGGTCAGGGCGCGGTCGTAGACGCGCAGATTGTCGAGGAGTCCGGTGAAGTACTCCCCGCCGCCCCAGTTGGCCTTGCCGATCTGCAGGACTCCGCCGGTCGATCCGAGGACCGTCGCGAGCGAGGGGCCGGCCGTCGTGACGGCGACGGGCTTCGCATCGACGTAGAGGCGGGCGGTGCCGGCGCTCAGCACGAGATCGACGTGCTTCCACTCCGTGCTGCTCGGGCCGGTGAGGTTGCCCGAGGAGTCGCGGGCGCCGCTGTTGGCGTACCGCTCGACGGTGATGCCGTTCGTCCTGTCGAGGACGCCGACGTACTTCTCCTGGGCGTAGTCCTGGGTCGCGGCCGAGCGAGCGGCGAAGACCGACCAGCCGACGTTGTCCGCGGCGGCGGGCTTCGAGTCGTACGACAGAGTGACGGAGTCGCGACCCTTCAGCAGCGGCTGCCCGTCGGTCGCAGTGAGGTCGAGCCAGAACGAGGACGACAGCGAGACGGCGCTGCCCTGCCCGGTGCGGCCGGCGACGAGGGTCGGCGTGCCCTTCACGGCGGCGCGGGTCGACCGGTCGGTGAAGGCGCCTCCGCTCGGGGCGGTGTCGAAGGTGAAGTCCGCGAGCAGGCTCTGCGCGGGAGTGGTCGCCGCTGTCGCGGCGACGGCGACCGGCACGGCGGCGCCGGCGGCGAGGGCGATCGTCGCGGATGCGGCGAGGGTGGCGGCGAGCAGGCGCGAGGGCCTGCCTCCGCCCGGGGGTCGTGACGTCATCGTCGACGTGTCCTCTCGGGTTCTGCAGCGAACCGGTGGGCGGACGGGGGATCCCGCCTGCGGTGTGGTCATCGCACGGTACCGGCGATTGTTCACGGTAACAAGGGAGCACGACCATCGGTTGCGAAACTCCCACACCCGTCGGACATCCGGGCGAGCAGAACGCCGAAGCGGGAGGGCCGGCAGCCTCTGCGCCGGCCCCGCCCGGTCAGTGCCCGCGCGCGATCCACTCCTCGCGGTGCGGCGCCTCCGCCCCGATCGTCGTCGAGTCGCCGTGGCCGGTCCGGACCACCGTCTCGGCGGGCAGCGTCAGCAGGCGCTCCGTGATCGAGTCGATGATCGTCGGGAAGTCGCTGTACGAGCGGCCGGTGGCCCCCGGCCCGCCCTGGAAGAGGGTGTCGCCGGTGAACACCGTGCCGAGCGCCTCGGCGACGAAGCAGACGGCGCCGGGGGTGTGGCCCGGGGTGTGCCGCACCTCGAGCTCGACGCCGGCGACGGGCACGATCCGCCCGTCGACCAGACCGCCGCTCGGGGCCGTGCCGGGGTGCACGGCGTCCCACAGCATCCGGTCGGCCTCGTGGAGCAGCATCGGAGCGCCGGTCGCAGCGCGGACTCCCTCGACCGCGTCGAGGTGGTCGTCGTGCCCGTGGGTCAGCAGTACGGCGAGGAGCCGGCGCTCGCCGACGGCCGCGAGGATCGCGTCCGCGTCGTGGGCCGCGTCGATGACGACGCACTCGGAGTCGTCGCCGACGATCCAGACGTTGTTGTCGACGTCCCAGGTGCCGCCGTCGAGGCTGAAGGTGCCGCTCGTGACGAGCTGCTCGATCCGCGCGCCCATCAGAGCACCACCACCGAGCGGAGCACGTCGCCGCCGGCCATCGTGGCGAAGGCCTCCTCGATGTCCTCGATCCCGATCCGCTCGCTCACGAACTCGTCCAGGGGAAGTCGGCCCTGGAGGTAGAGGCCGGTCAGCATCGGGAAGTCCCTCTCCGGCAGGCAGTCGCCGTACCAGCTCGACTTCAGCGAGCCGCCGCGGCCGAAGACGTCGAGCAGGGGGATCTCGAGCGTCATCTCGGGAGTCGGCACCCCGACCAGCACCACGGTCCCGGCGAGGTCGCGGGCGTAGAACGCCTGGCGCCAGGTCTCGGGGCGGCCCACGGCGTCGATGACGACGTCCGCTCCGAAGCCGTTCGTCAGAGCCTGCACCGCCGCGACGACGCCCGCCTCGTCGAGGCCGCTGGAGTCGATGACGTGCGTGGCGCCGAGCATCTCGGCCGCGACCAGCTTCTTGGGGTCCCGGTCGATCGCGATGACCGTGCCGGCGCCCGCGAGAGCGGCGCCGACCACGGCGGCCGTGCCGACTCCTCCGCAGCCGATGACCGCGACGGAGTCGCCGCGCGTCACGTTCCCGGTGTTCATCGCCGCGCCGAGGCCGGCCATGATCCCGCAGCCGAGCAGGCCCACCGCGGCGGGGTCCGCCTCCGGATCGACCTTCGTGCACTGCTTCGCGTGCACGAGGGTCTTCTCGGCGAAGGCGCCGATCCCGAGGGCGGGGCTGAGCTCGGTGCCGTCCTCCAGGGTCATCCGCTGCGTCGCGTTGAAGGTGTCGAAGCAGTACCAGGGCTCGGCCCGGGTGCAGGCCCGGCACTCGCCGCAGACCGCGCGCCAGTTGAGGACCACGAAGTCGCCGACCGCGACATGGGTGACTCCCTCTCCGATCGCGCTGACCCGTCCGGCCGCCTCGTGACCGAGGAGGAAGGGGAAGTCGTCGCTGATCCCGCCCTCGCGGTAGTGGAAGTCGGTGTGGCAGACACCGCAGGTCTCGATGTCGACCACGGCCTCGCCCGGGCCCGGGTCGGGGACGACGATGTCGACGAGCTCCACGGGAGCGCCCTTCGACCGGGCGATGACGCCGCGCACAGTGGTGGGCATGGGGGCTCCTTCGACGGGGGCGTGCAGGTCCGATCCACAGTAACGACCGCGGGAGGCGGGTGCGCCGGGTGGACGCGGGCGCTCCCGCCCACTCCGGGGCCGGGCCGCCCGCCTCGCGGACCGCGACCCTGACAGTCGGTAGGGTGCGGGCCATGCGCACTCTGTACCCCGAGATCGAGCCCCACGACTCCGGCATGCTCGACGTCGGCGACGGCCACTCGCTCTACTGGGAGGTCTCGGGCAACCCCGAGGGCAAGCCCGTCGTGTTCCTGCACGGCGGCCCCGGGGCCGGCACCTCGCCCGCCCACCGGCGGCTGTTCGACCCCGAGAAGTACCGCATCGTGCTGTTCGACCAGCGCATGTGCGGCCGCTCGACCCCGCACGCCGGCGAGCCGGAGGCCGACCTCTCGACCAACACCACCTGGTACCTCGTCGCCGACATCGAGCGCCTCCGCGAGCACCTCGGCGTCGAGCGCTGGCTCGTGCTCGGCGGCTCCTGGGGCTCGACCCTCGCCCTCGCCTACGCCGAGACCCACCCCGAGCGGGTCAGCGAGATCGTCCTCCGCGGGATCTTCACCCTCCGCCGCGCCGAGCTCGAGTGGTTCTACGAGGGCGGCGCCGCCGCGGTCTACCCGGACCTCTGGGAGGGCTACACCTCCGTCGTCCCGGCCGGCGAGCGGGGCAGCCTCATCGAGGCGTACTACCGCCTGCTCCACGACGCGGACCCCGCCGTGCACGGCCCCGCCGGTGTCGCCTGGACCACCTGGGAGGCGTCGACCATCACCCTCCTGCAGAAGCCGGAGCTGATCGCGGACTGGTCCGATCCCGTCTTCGCGCTCGCCTTCGCCCGCATCGAGAACCACTTCTTCGTGCACAGGGGCTGGCTGGAGGAGGGGCAGCTGATCCGCGACGCCGGCGTCCTCCGCGACATCCCGGCCGTCATCGTGCAGGGCCGCTACGACATGTGCACCCCGGCCTTCACCGCCTGGGACCTGCACCGGGCCTGGCCCGAGGCCGACTTCCGGATGATCGCCGACGCGGGCCACGCCTTCGACGAGCCGGGGATCCTCGACGCGCTGATCGAGGCGACGGACCGCTTCGCGTCCTGACGCGCGGGGCGGTCCGCGCCTCGCGGCCGGGATGCCCGGGCGCCCGTGCCTGAGCGTCCCGCGCCCGGTGCCGTCGTGCCCCGGGAGCGGGTCTACCCTGATCAGATGCGCGCGGACGACGCCTCCGGTATGGAGGACTGGCCCACCGGCCGGCTGCTCTCCACCGCCTCCCGGATGGTCGAGCACGCCTGGCACGGCGCTCTCGCCGAGATCGGCCTCACCCACGCCGGCCTGATCGTGCTGCACCTCCTGCAGGCGGGTCCCGTCGCGCAGAAGGAGCTGGCCGCCGCGGCCCACGTCGAGGTGCAGACCATGTCGCGCACCATCGAGCGCCTCGAGCGCGAGGGCCACGTCTCGCGCACCACGGATCCGTCGGACCGCCGCCGGCAGCTCGTCGCGCTCACCGACGCGGGCGGCGAGGCCTGGCGCCGGGCGCACCGCCTCGAGGTCGACATGTTCCCGGGCTCGCTCGAGCACGGCCCCCTGCGCGAGGCGCTGCTCGAGATCATCCGCTCGGCCAGCGAGTCGCGCTGGGGCTGACCGCAAGCCCGAGCGGAGCCCGTCCGCGGAGCGCTAGCTTCGTCGGCATGACCTTCAACGACGACTCCCAGCTCAGCGGCGGCAAGGTCCGCCGTCGCGGCCGCACCACCGGCATCGCCGTCGGCGGGGGCGCGGTGGGCGTGGTCGTGCTCGCGCTGCTCTCGCAGCTGCTCGGCGTGAACCTCTCGGGCCTCGGCGAGGTGTTCGGCGGAGGCGGGTCCTCGCCGGAGGGCGTCACCTCCACCGCGGTGGCCTGCGACAGCGGCGCCGACGCGAACACGCAGGTCGACTGCCGCCTCGAGGGTGCGGCCGAGTCGCTCGACCGCTACTGGGGCGAGCAGACGCCGACCCTCGGAGTCGCCTACACGACCCCGACCGGCGTCGACCTGTTCGAGGACAGCACCACCACCGGCTGCGGGAGCGCGACCGCCGCGGTCGGCCCGTTCTACTGCCCGCCGGACCGGACGATCTACCTCGACACCGACTTCTTCGACGAGCTGCGCACCCGGTTCGACACCTCGGGCGGATCGCTCGCGCAGATGTACATCCTCGCCCACGAGTGGGGCCACCACATCCAGAACCTGACCGGCGCGATGGAGTCGGCGGACCGCTCCGGCACCGGTCCCGAGTCGGACTCGGTGCGCCTCGAGCTGCAGGCCGACTGCTTCGCCGGAGCCTGGGTGGGCGACGCCTCGACGGTGCCCGACGAGACCGGCACGCCCTACCTCAAGCCGGTGACGGCGCAGGAGTACCAGGACGCGCTCGGCGCCGCGGCAGCCGTCGGCGACGACCGCATCCAGGAGCAGGCCACCGGCACCGTCGATCCGGAGGGGTGGACGCACGGCTCGGCCGAGCAGCGCCAGCGCTGGTTCCAGGCCGGCTTCGAGGGCGACGCCACCAGCTGCGACACCTTCGCGGCCGCGCAGCTCTGACCGGGCGCCGCTGAGGGCTCCTCGCCGCTGCCTGCGGACTCCCGCGGGTCAGGACACGGAGTCGGCCGGCTCCTCCATGTACCACTCGGTGAACGAGCGCGCCCGCCCGTCGGGGGCGAAGCGGATGACCCAGAGGTTCAGGTAGGTGCGGTCGCCCGGGTAGACGGTGCGCGCCTCCACCACGGCGGTCTCCTCCGTCAGCGCGACCAGGCCCCACGCGAACGTCGGGTCGGCGGGCTCCTCCTCCGCCCGCCACCACTCGACGATCGCGTCGCGCGGAGTGATCGCGTCGCGGTGCGGCGCCGTGAAGTACTCGGCGTCCTCGGTGAACAGTGCGGCCACGTCTGCCGCGTCGTCCGTGGCCCAGGCCTTCTCGTAGCCGGCGATCCAGCTCTCGATGTCGATCATCCGCCCATCCTCGTCCTGCCCGACGCGCGCGGGAAGGAGGAGGAGGGAACAAAGCGGCGGCCCGCGATGTTGAGCCCCGAGCCGGTCGAAAGCAGAGCCGAGCGATACGATCCCGCCGACGACGGCCCGCCCGCCGCCGCGGTCCGGGTGCGCGTCCGCCGCCGACACGAAGGACAGCCGTGCCCGACTCCGACAGACGCTCCCTGACCCGCTCGCCGGACCCGCGCCTCATCACCGCCGTCCTCGCCTTCGCGGGGATGAGCGCCTCCTTCATGCAGACGCTGGTCGTCCCGATCCAGTCCGAGCTGCCGACGCTGCTCGGCGCCGACCGCACCGAGACCGCGTGGGTGATCACCGCGACGCTGCTGAGCGCCTGCATCCTCACCCCGGTCTCGGGCCGCCTCGGCGACCTCTACGGCAAGCGGCGGATGGCTGTGGCCGCGCTGGTCGTCCTCGTGATCGGCTCGATCGTGTGCGCCTTCGCGGGCGACGTGTGGACGCTGGTCGTGGGCCGGGCCCTCCAGGGCGCTGTGATGGGCGTCATCCCGCTCGGCATCTCGATCCTCCGCGACACCCTCCACCGCGACCGGCTCCCCGGCGCGATCGCCCTGGTCAGCGCGACCCTCGGCATCGGCGGCGCGCTCGGCCTGCCGCTCAGCGCCCTCATCGCGCAGAACACCGACTGGCACGTCCTGTTCTGGATGTCCGCTGGCCTCGGTGTCCTCGACATCGTCCTCGTCCTCCTGGTCGTGCCGGTGTCGACGCTGCGCTCGCCGGGCACCTTCGACGTGGTCGGCACGATCGGCCTCGCCCTCGGACTGAGCGGCGTGCTGATCGCCGTCTCGCGCGGCAACGACTCCGGCTGGACCAGTCCCGCGATCCTGGGCTCCGGCCTCGGTGGCATCGCCGTCCTGCTCCTCTGGGGCTGGTACGAGCTGCGGCAGGAGAGCCCGCTCGTCGACCTCCGGGTGGCCGCCCGCCCCGCCGTCCTCTTCACCAACCTCGCCTCGGTGGCGGTCGGCTTCGCGTTCTTCGGCGCCCAGATCACGCTGCCGCAGCGCCTCGAGCTGCCGACCGCGTCCGGCGTCGGCTTCGGCCTGAGCCTGATCGTGGCGAGCCTCGTGCTCGCGCCCTCGGGCCTGGCGATGATGGCGACGTCCCCGCTCGCCGCCCGCCTCTCGGCGCAGTCCGGGCCGCAGCTCGTGCTGATCGCCGGCTCCGGGCTGATCGCGGTCTCGTACCTGCTGATCCTCCCGTTCGGCGGCGAGGTGTGGCAGATCCTGGTGATCAACGCCCTCATCGGCGTCGGGCTGGGCCTCGCCTACGCCGCGATGCCGACGCTCATCATGCACGCCGTCCCCGCCTCGGAGACCGCCGCCGCGAACGGGCTGAACTCGCTGATGCGCACCCTCGGCACGACGCTCTCCTCCGCCGTGACCGCGGGCGTGCTCGCGCAGCTGACCGTGTCGGTCGGCGACGTGCAGCTGCCGAGCTCGCAGGGCTTCGAGACCACGTTCGTGATCGGCGCGATCGGAGCGCTGGTCGCCGTCGCCCTCGGCCTGCTCATCCCGCGGGCGCCCCGCCCGGAGGCGCGACCCGCTCTGCCCTGACCGGTCCGCGCGTCGTCGGCCGCGAGTGCTCCTCGCCGAGGAGACCTGGTCGCGGCCGGCGACGCGCGGCCCGCTACTCGTCCTCGAGCAGCATCCGCTCGATCTGCAGCTCGCGCAGCCGCGTCGAGGCCTGCAGGTTCTCGCGCGCGGCGAGCACCAGGCGGCACAGCAGCACCAGCAGCACGATCGCGAGCACCGCGACCGCCGTCACGACGACTCCGTACAGCGCGGTCAGGACTCCCCAGGTCTGGATCATCCCTCGACGCTACGGAGCCGCACCCGCCCTCGCGTCCCCCGCCCGACGGAGTGCGCGGGGCGGGGCGAGCGGCCCGTGCAGGGGCAGCGGACGCGCAGAGCCCTGCCCGCAGGGGGTCAGCCCGCGAACGCCCCGCGGTACGCCCGCGCCGGGTGCGTCGCCGGCAGCTCGTCCGTCCCGAACAGCTTGCGGCGCAGCGTCCCCTCGGCGTACTCGGTCTGCGCGAGGCCCCGCTCCTGGAGCACCGGCATCACCCTGTCGACGAACTCCTCGTAGCTGCCGGGCAGGATCCAGTTGACGACGTTGATCCCGTCGATCCCCGCGTCGCGCCAGCCCGCCAGGTGGTCGGCGATCTGCTCCGGAGTGCCGACGACCCGTCCGCGCAGCTTCGCCGAGAGCCGGGCCAGATCGCGGACGGTCGGCTCGCGGTCGGGGGAGGCGTCGCGGATCCACTGCAGGTGGCTCTGGCCGGCGTAGGTCTCGATCGCCGAGAGCGGCAGGTCGGGGTCGAGCTTCTCGCCCGTCGCCGGGTCGAAGCCGAGGTTCGAGTGCACGAGGAACGCGTCCGAGGAGAGGTACTCGTCGATCTCGCGCTCGGCGCGGCGCGCCTCCTCCTCCGTGTCGCCGGTGATGAAGGAGAGGCCCAGGTAGAAGGAGGGCGCACCCGCTCCGCGACCGGCCGCCGCGGCGAGGGCCCGCGTGTCCTCGATCAGCTCGCGGGTCTTCTCCGGCGACCCCGAGAACACGAACTGCGCCTCCGCGTTCCGCGCGGCGAAGCGCCGGCCCGCGGGGGAGGAGCCGGCCTGGAAGAGCACGGGCGTGCGCTGGGGCGACGGAGCCGAGAGGTGCGGCCCCTGCACGCGGTAGCGCTTCCCGACGTGGTCGATGCGGTGGATGCGCGCCGGGTCGGCGAAGGAGCCGCTCTTGTCGCGCAGGAGCGCGCCGTCGTCCCACGAGCCCTCCCACAGCTTGTAGACCACGTCGAGGTACTCCTGCGCCCAGGCGTAGCGCTCGTCGTGCTCCTCGAGCCGGTCGTAGCCGAAGTTGCGGGCCGCGCCGTCGAGGGCGCTGGTGACGATGTTCCAGGCGATCCGCCCCTTCGAGAGGTGGTCGAGGGTCGAGACCTTCCGGGCGAAGTCGAACGGATGCGACTGCAGCACCGAGCTCGTGAACGCGAAGCCGAGGTGCTCGGTGCTCACCGCCAGGGCCGAGAGCAGCACCGACGGGTCGTTGCTGGGCAGCTGCAGCCCCTCGCGGGCGTTGACGTCCCAGTCGCCGTCCGCCGGACCGTAGAGCCCCGCCACGTCGGCGAAGAACATCGCGTCGAAGCGGCCGCGCTCCAGCGTCCGGGCGAGGTCGATCCAGAGCTGCACGTCGTCGAACTCGTGCTGCCGGGCGTCGGGGTGGCGCCAGAGGCCGTGCTGGATGTGGGAGGCGGTGTTCATGACGAACGCGCAGAAGCGCAGCGGGCGGGGCTCGGTGATCACGCTCCCAGGCTAGGCCGGGCGCCTCCCACCGGTCTCGAACGACTCCGCGCGTAGGGTGTCCGACTGTGGAATCCCGCATCCCCGAACACGCGCACGCCGTCCCTCCGCTGACGGATGCCGTCGCCGAAGCGCTCGACGCCACCACCGTCGCCGAGATCCGCGCCCTGCGCGACGACTTCGCGCGCTTCATGCTTCAGTACAAGTTCGGGATGGACGAGATCGTCACGAAGGTGTCGATCCTGCAGGAGGAGTTCCGCGAGCTGCAGGAGTACAACCCGATCGAGCACGTCACGAGCCGGCTCAAGTCGGCCGACAGCCTGATCGAGAAGATCGAGCGCAAGGGCTGCGAGACGACCTTCGAGGGCATCGCCGACGCGATCACCGACATCGCCGGCGTGCGGATCACCTGCAGCTTCGTCTCGGACGTCTACCGCGTCTTCGACCTGCTCACCTCGCAGTCCGACGTGACGGTGCTCGAGGTGAAGGACTACATCGCCGAGCCGAAGGAGAACGGCTACAAGAGCCTGCACGCGATCGTCGAGGTGCCCGTGTTCCTCTCCGGCGGATCGGTCGACGTCTGCGTCGAGGTGCAGTTCCGGACCATCGCGATGGACTTCTGGGCGAGCCTGGAGCACAAGATCTACTACAAGTACGACCGCCAGGTCCCGCAGGAGCTCCTCGACGGCCTCGCCGACGCGGCCCGCACCGCCGCCACCCTCGACGCCGACATGGAGCGCCTCCACCGCCAGGTCCGCGGCCCGCTGCCCGGGGCGCGCACCTACGACGTCTGACGCGCCGCCCCACGCCCCCGATCGGGCCGCCCCGACTCCTGCCGATCGAGCACCCCGCGCAGCGGGCCTCTCGAGATCCCCCTACGGAGTCAGCAGCGGCAGCAGCGCCAGCAGCAGCACCGCGGAGCCGTTCAGCGTCGCGTGCGAGACGATCGCCGCTCCGAGCCGCCCGGTGATCGTCGCGATCCAGCCGTGCGCGAGTCCCGCGGTGACCGTGGTCACGCCGAGCGTCACGATCGTCGCCGGGTTCACCATCTGGTGCCCGTGCAGCAGGGCGAAGACCGCCGTGGACGCCAGGATGCTGAACATCATCGCCCAGACGCGGCGGCCGCGGGTGGGCGCCGACTCCGCGGAGCCCCGGAGCATCCGGTTCCGCACCGCGCGCATCACGACGCCGCGGCAGAGGACCTCCTCGACCAGCGGCGCGACGACGACGGGGATGAGGACCGACCTCAGCACGAACCACAGCGGATCGGGGTCGATGTCGAGGTTCCCCTGCGCGTCCTGGAGGAGCGGAGCGAACGCGGCGAGCACGAACAGGATCACGACGCGCACCGCGATGCCGAGCCCGATCCCGATGGGCACGTCGATCCAGCGGAACCGCAGTCCGAAGTCGGCCGCCATCGTGCCCAGCCCGCGCAGCCGAGACGCCGCGAACGGGACGATCAGCGCGACGAGGTAGCTCGCGAGCGCCCCCGCGAAGGCGAGTCCGGCGGAGTAGGGGAGCACGCCGAACCCGAACAGCAGGATGAGCACGGCCAGCGGCAGGACGATCCCGACGATCGTGAGCACGGCGGTCGGCAGGCCCCAGCGGACCCGAGGATCGGGCAGGTAGAGGAGGGAGGAGTAGGGCGCATGGACCGAGGGGAGGGGCTCGGCCGGCCACGACGTCGTCGCAGCGGAGTCGGGCGCGAGCGTCGCGGGATCGGGCGGCGGGAAGGCGTCGGGTTGCATGGCCGGGCCAGCCTACGCAGACCGCCTGGACGGGATCCGGGCCGCAGTCACTGCTCGGCGCGGGCCGGAACGGGAGGGATGTGCGGCGGATCGCGGCGGCGGGGACCTCCGGGTACGAAGAAACCCCCGCCATGTAGAAGCTAGGCGAGGGTTCCAGTGGCTCCGACGGGCGTCGATCCCGTGACCTCACGATTTTCAGTCGTGCGCTCTACCAACTGAGCTACAGAGCCGTTGCGACGTGATGTCGCTGGAGAGGTGATCTCCTGACAAAGGCCCTTCCTCTCGGAAGGGCCTCTTTGCGACCCTGACGGGACTTGAACCCGCGACCTCCGCCGTGACAGGGCGGCACGCTAACCAACTGCGCTACAGGGCCTCGTTGCGAAGACAAGCATACTGCCTTCGAGGCTGTTCTATTTTCACGCCCCGACCCTCTCGAGCCGGTGCACTTTCCGGTGGTGCTGGTACTTCTGGTGGTGCTGGTAGTACCGACCCATCCGTGACCCCAACGGGATTCGAACCCGTGCTGCCGCCGTGAAAGGGCGGTGTCCTAGGCCACTAAACGATGGGGCCGGAGACTCGCGGGGCGACCCTGCGGCCGACCCCCCATGACTACCGACACGCAAGCATAGGGGGCTGCGGCGCAGGATGCAAAATCGACGGTTCCGCAGGCGGCGTGCACCCCGTCCGGGGTTGACCCGGGTCTAGGAGATCGGGCAGGGCCGCGGTTAGGGTGGGGCGGAATCGCTCTTCCCCCCACCCGCGCGCCGGAGCCGCACCGCCGCGGAGGGAGGGCCCCCTATCCCCGAGGTCCCATGCCCCACTCCCTGCGCCGTCCGCGTCCCGCCCGCCTCCCCGGCGCGCCGCGACTCGGGCGACTCCGAGGTGCTGCCCTGGCCTCCGCCGTCGTCGCGCTCGTCGCCGGACTGCTCGTCGCCACTCCCGCCCAGGCGGTCGAGTACCCGTCGTGGGCCGACGTCGAGGCGGCGAAGGGCGACACCGCCGCCGCGGCCGCTCAGGTCGACCGGATCACGTCCCTGATCGGCGACCTCCAGAGCGAGGTCGCCTCCGCTCAGCAGCTCGCGCAGCAGCGCGGCGACGAGCACTTCGCCGCTCAGCAGGCGTTCGACGAGGCCTCGGACCAGTCGAAGAAGCTCGAGGACCGGGCCGCCGCCAGCGCCGAGGAGGCCGACAAGGCCTCGCAGCAGGCGGGCCTGCTCGCCGCGCAGCTCTACCGCAGCACCGGCACCGACCTGTCCGTCAACATCTTCCTCGACCAGAAGGCCGGCCAGGCCGACCAGCTGCTGTCGAAGATCGGGAGCATGACCAAGCTGGTCGAGCGCTCCTCCGCGATCTACGAGCAGGCCAGCACCGCCCGCAACACCGCGTCCTCCCTCGCCGACCAGGCCGAGGTCGCGCAGACGGAGCGCGAGCGCCTCCGCGTCGCCGCCGAGCAGAAGCTGGCCGAGGCGACCGCCGCCCAGGAGGCGTCCGAGGCCGCGCTCGCCGAGCAGCAGGAGCAGAGCGTCGTGCTCGAGCAGCAGCTCGCCGCGCTCCGCGACACCGAGTCGAAGACCGTGGCCGAGTACGAGGCCGGCGTCGCCGCCCGCGAGGCCGAGCGCCTCCGGAAGCTCGCCGAGGAGGAGGCCGCCCGCCAGGCCGCCGCCCAGGCCGAGGCCGCGCGCCGCGAGGCCGCTCGGGCCGCAGCCGCATCCAGCGGCGGCAGCGGTGGCGGTGGCGGGTACGTCGCCCCCTCGGGCGGCGGCGGCTCCAGCGCCGTCAGCGACTCCGGCTGGGTCCGCCCTGCCGGAGGCCGCATCACCGGCACCTTCGGCCCGCGCGACAGCATCTCGACCGGCGGAGGGTCCTCCGGCTCGTACCACCGCGGCACCGACCTCGCGGGCGGCTGCGGCATCCCGATCTTCGCGGCGCACAGCGGCACCGTCTCCTACGCGGGCCCCAACGGCACCTACGGCAACTGGGTTCTGATCGACCACGGCAGCGGCATCAGCACCGGCTACGCCCACATCATGTCCGGCGGGATCTTCGTCCGCGTCGGCCAGCAGGTCCAGGCGGGCGAGCAGATCGCCGCCGTCGGCTCGACCGGCGCCTCCACCGGCTGCCACCTGCACTTCGAGACCCGCGTCAACGGCTCCGCCGTCGACGCCCAACCTTTCATGGCCCAACGAGGAGTCACCCTTGGCTGACGCACAGACGACCGCACGCACCTTCACCCCGGCACCCCGGGAGCGCGCCTGGAAGGGCCGCCTCCCGCTCGTCATCTCCGCCGCCTTCGCGGTCACGGCGGTCACAGCGTCCCTCGGCATCACCCCGGCCCTCGCCGACGACGCGAAGTACCCCTCGTGGGACGACGTGCAGAACGCGAAGAAGGACGAGGCGAGCAAGCAGGCCGAGATCGACTCGATCACCGGCCTCATCGCGAGCCTGCAGACCGCGGTCGACGAGAAGTCGATCGCCGCGATGAAGAAGGCCGAGGCCTGGCGCCAGGCCAAGGAGGCGCTCGACGCCGCTGCGAAGGCCGTCGCCGACCTCGAGGGGAAGGCGACCACCGCCTCCGCCAAGGCCCAGACCTCGAAGATGCGCGCCGGCCTGCTGGCCGCGCACCTCTCGCGCGCCGCCGGCGGCGACCTCTCCGCCAGCCTCGTCGCCAAGGGCAAGGACGCGGGCGACCTGCTCTACCAGCTCGGCGCGATGTCGCAGCTCTCGGAGCAGTCGCAGAAGGTCTACGCCGACGCCCTCGCCGACAAGCAGAACGCGGAGTCGCTCGGCGACCAGGCCGACCGCGCCGTCACCGAGCACCAGGCGCTCTCGGACGAGGCCGACGCCGCCCGCAAGGACGCCGACGCCGCCGCCGAGTCGGCCCGCGCGTCGCTCTCGGCGCAGGAGGAGAAGTCGCAGGAGCTGGCCGCCCAGCTCGCGCTGCTGAAGGACTCCTCGGTCGAGGCCGAGACCCAGTACCTCGCGGGCGAGCAGAAGCGCCAGGCCGACGAGGCCGCCGCCCAGGCGCAGGCCGAGGCGGAGGCCGCCGCTCAGGCGCAGTCCACCGCCCGCTCCGCCCAGCAGCAGTCCTCGGCGCAGGCCGACACCGCCGCCCCGTCGCGTCAGACCGCGTCCCTCCCGCAGCCCGCCGCGCCGCAGCCCGCGCAGCAGCAGCCGGCTCCGGCTCCGGCTCCGGCTCCGGCCCAGCCCGCTGCTCAGCCGATCGCCCAGCCGGCGGCTCAGCCGCTCCCGCAACCGGTGACCGCTCCGGTCCTGGTGCCGACCAGCGGCGCCGTCGAGAACGCGATCTCGTACGCGATGGCTCAGCTCGGCGAGGAGTACGTCCTCGGCGGCATGGGCCCGGACCAGTGGGACTGCTCCGGCCTCACCAAGGCCTCGTACGCGTCCTCGGGCATCTACATCGGCACCCACTCGGCGACGAACCAGTACAACACCATGGCCGGCGCCGGCAAGCTCGTCCCCTACAGCCAGCGCCAGCGCGGCGACCTGATCTTCTGGGGCGGCGGCGGAGACTACTACCACGTGGCCATCTACCTCGGGAACAACCAGATCATCGAGGCCGCCGACTACGGCAAGCCCGTGCGCATCTGGAACACCTGGGGCACGCCCGCCGGCATGGTCGGCCG
The DNA here is from genome assembly GCF_002931535.1 of Rathayibacter sp. AY1C6. Lineage (NCBI taxonomy): Bacteria > Bacillati > Actinomycetota > Actinomycetes > Micrococcales > Microbacteriaceae > Rathayibacter > Rathayibacter sp. AY1C6. The sequence goes on from NZ_PSWC01000021.1 coordinate 73,142, forward strand.
CCCGGCCGCCTGAGCCGCGGCCGCACCGCGCAACGAGAGAACCCCCTCCTGTCGAGACGACGGGAGGGGGTTCCTTCGTTGGTGCGAGGGGTCAGTGACCCTCTTCGGCCAGCTTCTTGATGCCGTCCTGGACGATCTGCTCCGCCTCGGCGGCGTCGCCCCACGCGTCGACCTTGACCCACTTGCCGGGCTCGAGGTCCTTGTAGCGCTCGAAGAAGTGCTTGATCTCGTTCTTCGTCTGCTCCGGGACGTCGCCGATGTCCTGGATGTGCTGCCAGCGCGGGTCCTTCGCGGGGACCACGATCACCTTCGCGTCGGAGCCGGCCTCGTCGCTCATGTTGAGCACGCCGACCGGGCGGACGGAGACGCCCACGCCCGGGAAGACGGGGTACTCGAGCAGCACCAGCGCGTCGACGGGGTCGCCGTCGAGGCCGAGGGTGTTCTCGAAGTACCCGTAGTCCGTCGGGTAGACGAAGGAGGTGAAGAGCACGCGGTCGAGGTAGACGCGACCGGTCTCGTGGTCGACCTCGTACTTGTTGCGGCTCCCCTTGGGGATCTCGACGACGACGTCGTATGCGGCCATGCTCTCTCCTTGAGTCGGTGGCGCCGTGAGCGGCGCATCGGCGGACGGATCGGCCTCCGGAACGCTCGCGCGGGTGCGCGCGCGGGAGGGGCGGATCGCTGGCATTACGTTACTTGATGTGCCCGATCGCCCCCGCCTGACCCCCGCCGTCGCCGATCTGCGGCGGGCGGTGCGCGAGAGCCTCGACGGGCTCGACCCCGGAGCGCTCGTGCTGGTCGCGCTGAGCGGGGGAGCGGACTCGCTCGCGCTCGCGGCGGCGGTCGCCTTCGAGGCCCCGCGGGGCGGGAGGCGGGCCGGCGCGGTGATCGTCGACCACGGGCTGCAGGAGGCGTCGGCGGAGGTCGCGCGGCGGGCCGCGGAGCAGGCGCACGGGCTGGGGCTCGCGCCGGTGCTGCGCGAGGTGGTGACGGTGTCCGCCGAGGGCGGTCCGGAGGCGGCCGCCCGCAGCGCGCGCTACCGCGCCTTCGACGACGCGCTGACCGCGACGGGCGCCGCCGCGATCCTCCTGGGCCACACCCTCGACGACCAGGCCGAGACGGTGCTGCTGGGCCTGGCACGAGGAGCCGGTGCGGCCTCGCTGCACGGGATGGCGCCGGTCAGCGGGCCGCTGCGTCGGCCGATTCTGGGCCTGCGGCGCGAGACGACCCGCCTCGCCTGCTCCGACCAGGGACTCGTGCCGTGGGACGACCCGCACAACGACGACCCCCGCTACTCGCGGGTCCGGGTGCGGAACCGCGTGCTGCCCGTGCTGGAGGACGAGCTGGGGCCGGGAGTGGCGCAGGCTCTGGCGCGCACGGCCGAGCAGCTGCGGGAGGACGGGGACGCGCTCGACGCGCTCGCCCTCGACTGGGCGCTCGAGCTGGTGGGCCAGGACGAGGCGGGGCACGTCACGGTCGACGCGCGCGGGCTCGCGGCGGACCCGCCGGCGCTGCGGCAGCGGATCATCCGCCTGGTCGTGGCGAACGAGTTCGGAGTCGCGCTCTCGCGCTCGCAGACGCTGGCGGTCGCCGCGCTGGTCACCGACTGGCACGGCCAGAAGGGCGTCGACCTCCCCGGCGTCCTCGCCACCCGCCGCGGCACCACCCTCGTCTTCGCACCCGCGGCCGGTGGCGAGGACGCCGGGGAGGTCGACGCCCTTCTGGCC
>NZ_PSWC01000022.1:0-69413 GCF_002931535.1 Rathayibacter sp. AY1C6
CTCCGACTCCGCCCGCGAGAGCGACCGCGAGCAGCAGGCCGGGCGTCACGCCGCCGCCCCCGCGCTGACGCGGATCTCCGCGCGACGACCCCCGGTCGAGGGACGCCTGGACCTCCGGAGCATGGGTGAAGATGGGCGGATGACATCCGCGGGGGGCGTTCCGGAGCTCAGGCTGGCCGTCGTCGACGACCAGCCCCTCTACCGGCACATGCTGTCGTCGCTGCTGCGCGCGGCGCCGGGCGTGCGGAGCGTCGTGGAGGCCGGATCCGCCACGGAGGCGCGGTCGGTGCTGCGGCCCGCGGAGCTCGACGTGGCGATCCTCGACATCGAGCTCGGCGACGGGGACGGCATCGAGCTCGGGCGCCGGCTGCGGTCCACCGCGCCCGGGCTGGGCATCGTCCTGCTCTCGGCCGTCGACGCGATGCACCGCTTCCTCCGCCTCGACCGCGCCGAGGCCCGCGGCTGGAGCTACCTCTCGAAGACCTCCTCTCTCTCCGCCCCCGCGCTGCTCGCCTCCGTCCGCGCGACGGCGGACGGCCGCACCGTGCTCGACCCGGCGCTGGTCGCCGCCCGCGCGGCCCGCCGCGACGCCCCGGTCGCCGCACTGAGCCCGCGCCAGTACGAGGTGCTCTCCGGCCTCGCATCGGGGCTGACCAACGCCGCGATCGGCGAGCGCCTCGGCATCGCGGTCCGCTCGGTCGACAACCACGTCAACGCCGTCTACGCGGCCCTCGGCGTCCGCTCGGACGGCGAGCGCAACCCGAGGGTCGACGCGACGCTCCTCTTCCTCGAGCACACCGGATGAGCGCCGGCCCGCGCGACGCGCGCGAGGACAACCGCATCGTCCTCGGAGCGATGGCCCTCCTGGGCGGCGTGCTCTCGCTGCTGGCCGCGCTCCAGGCCGTCTTCGCGCTCGGGATGCTGTCGCGGACGCTGCGGGGCGTCGATCCGGGGCCGCTGCTCGACGTGACGACGCGCGTCCTGGTCAACGTGGCGACGATCGGGCTCGCGATCGCCCTGGTCGCGGTGCTGCGTCCCGAGCGCTCGACCGGCGGCGCCCGCGTGGCTCGAACGGCGGTCATCGCCATGGGGATGGGCCTGGTCCGCTGCTGCCTCCAGGTGCTGACCGGCGTCTACCCGCTCTCGGCACTCCCCGCTCTCGCGGTCGAGCTGGTCGTCGGAGCCACGGTGATCGCGCTGATCACCGCCTACGGCTACCTGCTCGTGCGCGCGGCACGGCGCGTGCGCGAGAAGGAGCGGGAGCATGCCCGCGCTTCCGTGCAGGCGCTCGAGGCGGTGCAGGCCCTGCAGCGGGAGGAGCTGCGGGTGCGGCGCGACGTCGCGCAGAGCCTGCACGGCGGCCTCCAGAACGGACTCGTGGTGCTGACCGCCGAGCTGCACGCGGTCGCGAGCGCATCCGACGAGGCGGCCTCGGAGCGGCTGCTCGCCATCGCCGCCCGGCTCGACCGGCTCCGCGAGAACGAGGTGCGCGCGGTCGGCCACGCCCTCTACCCGGTCGAGATCGACCACGGCCTGGTCCCCGCCGTCCGCGACCTCGTCGCGCGCCTCCCTCCCGAGATCGCCGTCGACCTCGACCTCGGCCGCATCCCGGCGCTCGCCGCCGAGGGTGCCGAGCCGCCGCTCGACCAGCGGATGCTCCTGGTCCGGTTCCTGGAGGAGGCGGTCACCAACGCGCTGAAGCACGGCGGCGCCTCCTCGCTGCGGGTGCGCGGCGACGAGGAGGCGGGCGTCGTGGTGCTCACCCTCGACGACGACGGCCGCGGACTCGTCGAGGGGTCGACGCGCTCGGGGCTGGCGCGGCTGGAGCGGCAGCTCGCGGTCTACGGGGGCTCGTTGGAGCTCTCGGACTCGCCCGTGCTGGCGGGGGCGCGGCTGAGGGCGCGGCTCCCGCTGTCCGACGCGGACGGCGGCGGGGCGGAGTAACGGGACGGGCGCTCCCGCCGTCCCTCGCGTCGAGCACAGGGCGGTCCGAGGGACGGATTCACGCCGGATGGCGAGCCGTCTCCTCGTGCGCGCCCCTCACGCCGGGTAGACCAGCAGGTGCTCCGGAGCGACGGTGAAGCCTGCCTCGCGGCCGGGCGCGAGGTCGAGGCGCGCCGCGTCGGCCGCCGGGACGTCGGCGGTCAGGAGCGCGCTGCGCACCCGCACCGCGTCTCCCCGCTGCTCCACATCGGTGATCACGGCGCGGAGGCCTCCCTCTCCGACGGAGACGGCGGAGGGGCGGACCGCGGCGAGCACCGCGGCGCCGACCGCGACCGGCTCGGCCGCGACTCCGGACAGCTCGTGCCCGCCGGCGGTGCGCAGACCCGTCGCGGTGCGGACGCCCTCGAGCAGCTCGAGCCCGGCGAGCTCGGCGGTGAACGCGGTGCGCGGGCGCGTGAGGACCCGGGCGGTCGGCCCCTCCTCGACCACCCGGCCGCCGTGCAGCACCAGAACCCGGTCGGCGAGGGTCCAGGCGTCGAGCACGTCGTGGGTGACCACGATCGCCGAGCGGTCGGCGAGCACCTCGCGGAGCATCCGGCGGAGGACCGGGGCGGTCCGGGCGTCGACCGCGGCCAGCGGCTCGTCGAGCAGCAGGAGGCGCGGGTCGGTCGCGAGGGCCCGGGCGAGGGCGACCCGCTGCGCCTGTCCGCCGGAGAGGCTCCCCGGGCGCCGGTCGGCCAGTTCGGCCACGCCCGCGGCGGCCAGCTCGCGCTCGGCCCGCTCGCGGGACCGCGCCCGTCCGGTGCCGGCGCTGCGCGGACCGAACGCCGCGTTCTCGCGCACGCTGAGGTGCGGGAACAGCAGCGGGTCCTGCGCCAGCAGGGCGACGGGGCGGCGGTGCGGAGGAGTCCACCGGCGGTCGTCGAAGAGCAGGTCGCCGCCGGCGGTCGCCCGCCCGGAGTCGGCGCGGACGAGGCCGGCGATCAGCTCGAGCACGGTCGACTTGCCCGCGCCGTTGGGCCCGAGCAGCGCGATCGTCTCGCCCTCGGCCACGTCGATCCGCACGTCGATCCCGCGCGCCGCGAGCCGCGCCTCCAGCCGCAGGCTCACCGCGGCACCCCCCGGGCGGAGCGGCCGTGCGCGAGACCGATCACGAGCACCGCGACCACCACGAGCACCAGCGCGAGGGCGACCGCCGCGTCCGGATCGCTCTCCCGCTGCAGGTAGATCTCGAGCGGGAGGGTGCGCGTCGTGCCCTCGAGGCTGCCGGCGAAGGTCAGCGTCGCCCCGAACTCGCCGAGCGCCCGCGCGAACGAGAGGATCGCGCCCGAGGCGAGGCCCGGCAGGATCAGCGGCAGCGTGATCCGCCGGAGCACCGTCCCGGGGGACGCGCCGAGCGTCGCGGCGACCGACTCGTACCGCGCGCCGGCGCTGCGCAGCGCGCCCTCGAGCGTCAGCACCAGGAACGGCAGGGCCACGAAGGTCTGCGCGATCACGACGGCGGTGGTCGAGAACGCGATGCGGACGCCGAGGGCCTGCAGCGCGCCGCCGAGGAGGCCCATCCGCCCGAAGGTGAAGAGCAGCGCCAGCCCGCCGACCACCGGCGGCAGCACCAGCGGCAGCAGCACCAGCGAGCGGAGCAGGCGCTGGCCGGGGAAGGCCGTGCGGGCGAGCACGAGGGCCATCGGGGTGCCGAGCAGCAGGCACAGCAGGGTCGCGACGGCGGAGGTGCGCAGGCTCAGCAGGAGCGCGGCGACGGAGGAGTCGGAGGTGATCAGCGGCAGGAACTGCGGCCAGTCGACGCGGGCGAGGATCGCGGCGAGCGGGAGCAGCACCAGCAGGGCGCCGAGCGCGGCGACGGCCACGACCCAGCGCGGCAGGCCGGACCCGGTGCGCATCAGCCGCGGGCGAGCGGCGTCTCGACGATGACCGTGGTCGCCTTGACCACCGCCACCGCGGGAGACCCGGGCTCGAGCCCGAGCTCGCGGACCGCCTCGCTGCTCATCAGCGAGACCACGCGGTGCGGACCGCACTGCAGCTCGACCTGCGCCATCACGGTGTCCATCACGATGCCGGTGACGATCCCGACGAAGCGGTTGCGGGCCGAGCGCGCGACCGGGGACGGATCCTCCGGCAGCACGGCGTTCGCGCGGGCGAGCCGGGCGACCTCGAGGCCGTCGACGACGCGTCTCCCGGACGCGTCCTTCGCGCTCTCGAGCGTCCCGTTCTCGATCCAGCGCCGCAGCGTGTCGTCGCTCACGCCGAGCGCGGCGGCGGCGTCCCTGATCCGTATCTGCGGCATGGAGTCGATCCTACGTCCGCGGCTGAGCCTGTGCCGTGCCCGTCTCCTCTCCACGAGATACCGCTCCGGTGCGCTTCCTGCGGCGTGCCGCGCATCCGGGTGGCATCTCGCGGAGAGGGAGGAGCGGAACGCGGAGGGACGGACGCTGGGGATCCCGGGCCGCGCGCGCAACCCCCTGGAGGACCGGCGGGAGCACGACGCACGCTGAAGGGACGACGACACAGGATGCGGCATGCGCGCGATGGTCTACCGGGGCCCCTACAAGGTCCGCGTGGAGGAGAAGGACCGGCCGAGGATCGAGCGCCCGAACGACGCGATCGTCCGGGTGACGATGGCGGCGATCTACGGATCCGATCTGCACCTCTACCACGGGCTGCTCCCGGACACCCGGATCGGCCACACCTTCGGCCACGAGTTCATCGGCGTGGTCGACGAGGTCGGCTCGTCGGTGGAGAACCTCAGCGTCGGCGACACGGTGATGGTCCCCTTCACCATCTACTGCGGCTCCTGCTGGTTCTGCTCCCGCGGCCTCTACTCCAACTGCCACAACGTGAATCCGAACGCCACCGCGATCGGCGGCATCTACGGCTACTCGCACTCGGCGGGCGGCTACGACGGCGGGCAGGCGGAGTACGTGCGCGTCCCGTTCGCCGACGTGGGTCCGACGAAGATCCCCGAGTGGCTGCCGCACGAGGACGCCCTGATGCTCACCGACGCCTTCTCGACCGGCTACTTCGGCGCGCAGCTCGGCGACATCGTCGAGGGCGACACGGTCGTGGTGCTCGGAGCCGGACCGGTCGGCCTGGCCGCCGCGCGGTCCGCCTGGCTGATGGGCGCCGGCCGCGTCATCGTCGTCGACCAGATCGACTACCGCCTCGCCAAGGCCCGCGACTTCGCCTTCGCCGAGACCATCGACTACACCGAGGAGGACGACCTCGTCGTCACCCTCAAGAAGACCACCGGCGGGCTCGGCGCCGACGTCGTGATCGACGCGGTCGGCGCGGAGGCCGACGGCAACCTCCTCCAGCACGTCACCGGCGCCAAGCTCAAGCTGCAGGGCGGCTCGCCGATCGCGCTCAACTGGGCGATCGACGGCGTCCGCAAGGGCGGCACCGTCTCGGTGATGGGCGCCTACGGTCCGCTCGCGAGCGCCGTCAAGTTCGGCGACGCCGTCAACAAGGGCCTCACGCTGCGGATGAACCAGGCCCCCGTCACCCGGCAGTGGCCGCGCCTGTTCGAGCACATCCGGGCCGGGCACATCACGCCCAGCGACCTGATCACGCACCGCATCCCGCTCGAGCACATCGCCGAGGGGTACCACCTGTTCTCGTCCAAGCTCGACGGCTGCATCAAGACCGTCGTCGTCCCGTAGGAGGATCCCGTGCCGTACACCGCCGACCGCCCCGTCCGCGTGCCGACCGCCGAGGAGCTGCGCGCCCGCATCCCGGGCTGGGGCGCCGACCTCGATCCCGCCGACCGGCCCGCCTTCCCCCGCGAGCGCAGCGACCTCGTGTCGGGCGCGCACTGGGAGCGCCCGGAGAGGATGCGGACGCACGGCCGTCGCGAGAAGAGCATCGAGCACCTCGAGCTGCCCGCCGTCTTCGGCACGGCGCAGCCCCTCCACGGGATCTCGGGCGCGATCCGCCGCTACGCCTACGACCGGTTCAGCGAGGGGCGCCACGCGCACTGGCTGCTGCTCGTGCTGGGTGACCGGGTGGAGTCGACCGGGGCGCACCTCCGCTCGCTGCTCACGACACGGCCGGACGATCCGATCACCGAGACCGGCGTGCTCGCCGAGGTGCACGCGCACCCGATCGCCTCTCGCCGCGGCCGGACCGACGTGCGCCACCAGATCCTCGACCCGCTGCTCGTCGGCGGCCCCTGGGTCCTCGCCGCCCTCGGCGCCGTGGCCGTCGCCCGCCGCCTCCTGCGCTGACGCCCGTTCCCCTCTCGCGAGAGGCCGCTCCGGTACGCCTCCGTCGGCGTGTCGCGGACCGGAGCGGCGTTGCGCGGAGGAGGACGGGGGTCAGCGGCTGCGGGGCGCGGCGCCCGCGGTCGGCGCGGTGCGGGTGTCGACGCTCGCCGTGAGTGCCGCGGAGTAGCCGGACGCCGGGCTGCCGGACATCGTCGCGAGCTGCAGGGCTCCGCCGTCGTCGCCGAAGACGGAGTCGGTGTCCAGGCCGACCCGGGCGAGGTTCGCGGCCGAGCCCGCGTACGCGTCGAGGGCGTAGACAGCGGTGCACGCCTCCTCCTGCAGGGCGACCTGCGAGGTCGCGATCGCGTTCGACGCGTCGGTGATCGAGTCCACTCCCGGGTACACCTCGAAGTGGATGTGCGGCCAGCGGCCGGAGTAGCAGGCCGGGACGATCGAGGCGAAGGAGACGACGCCCGACGCGTCGGCGACCTGCACGCCGCGGAGGTACGTCTCGTCCTCGACGCCGCTGGAGTACATCGAGTAGTCCCCGTGCGCGTCGCAGTGCCAGACGTACACGGCGGCTCCGGCGAACGGCACGCCCCCGCTCGCCGCGTCGAGGATCGTCAGAGTGAGCGCCAGGGGGACCCCGTCGGCCGTCGCGCCGCCGCCGATGCTGGTGCGCAGGTCGCTGCGGACGATCCCGGAGCGCTCGAGGACGTCGACCCCGTTCGAGCCGTCGCCCGGGTAGGGGCCGGCCGTCTCGTCGGGGATCTCGCCGGCGACCGCGGTGCCGGCCCCGGCCGTGGCGGTCGCGGTGGGAGTCGCGGTGGCGGTCGCGGCGGATCCCGATCCTCCGGTGGCGCACGCCGCGAGCCCGAGGGTCGCCGCCCCCGCGCCGACCAGAGTCAGCACGCCGCGCCGCGAGAAGAGGGTCCCCACGTCGAACGGGAGGCCCTGGTCGACCACCTCCTCCTCGGGGCGGTCGAGCCGGCGGCCCTCGTAGGCTGGTCCGTCGGGCGTGCTGCGGGGCTCCGGGATGCGGGTCATGGTCGTGCTCCTCGTCGATCGTGGTGTCCGTCGCGAGCAACCCTGGCGGCCAGGGCTCTGCGCCTCCGATGACCGTCCTACGACCCTCCTATGACCGACCTGCCGACCGCCCTGCAGGCCTCCTCCGACGCCGCGACGCCTCTCACGGTGCTCCGAACCCGGCCGCCGCGAGCACCGCGCGCCCGGCGTCGGAGGCGACGTACGCGACGAAGGCCGCCGCCGTGGCCGGGTCGCCCGCTCCGGTCAGCGCCGCGATCGGGTACGTGTTCACCGCCTGCGAGGCCTCGGCGAAGGGGATGCCGGTGACCGAGCCCGCGGCCCCGCGGACGTCGGTCGCGTAGACGAGCCCGGCGTCCGCCTCGCCCGAGGACACCTTGCCGAGCACGTCGGTGACCGACGACTCCTCGCTCACGGGGGAGATGTCGACCCCGGCGGCCTGCTCGACCGCGACGGCCGCTGCTCCGCACGGCACCTGCGGCGCGCAGACGACGGTGGCGGTCCCGGGCCGGGCGAGGTCGGCGAGCGAGGCGACCTGCGCCGGGTTGCCGGGAGGCACGGCGATCTCGAGCGTGTTCGTGGCGATGTCGACCGGGTTCCCGTCGACGAGCCCGGCCTCGGCGACGGTGGACATGGTGCGCTCATCGGCGGAGGCGAAGACGTCGGCCGGGGCGCCGTTGACGATCTGCGTCGCGAGGTCGGAGGAGCCGGCGAAGGAGAGCTCGACCTGCGCGCCGGGCTCGGCGGCCTCGAACCCCGTGGCGAGCTCGGTGAACGCGCCCTTCAGCGAGGCGGCGGCGAAGACCGTGAGGGAGCCGCCGGACGAGGACGTCGCGCCGCCGGTGGCCGCGTCGCCGGTGGCCGCGTCGCCGGCGGGGGTCGACGGAGCGGAGCAGCCCGCGAGCAGGAGGAGCGCGGCAGCGGCCGGGACGAGGGAGAGCAGGCGACGATACACGGGGACCTCCGGATCTGAAGTCCGCAGATACGGCGGACAGCTGATCCTAGGACCTCAGGTGCGGAGGCGGGCTGGGAGGAGGGCCTCACGTGCGGCGGAGAGACGATCCGAGGATCGGACCGGCCGGGCGACGCGCCTGCGCGAGGACCGACGGGCCGCGCGACGCACAGCGGCGGGTGGACCGCAGCCCTCCGGCTCCGGCCCGCCCGCCGCTCGTCGCGGCCGCCTCGACGGCGGTCCTCCGCTCAGCCCTGCGGCGGCGAGTAGAACTGGAGGTCGTTGCCCTCCGAGTCCTTGAAGGGGAGGATGCGGCCCCACTCGTGGTCGCTGATCTCGCCCTCGATCGACGCGCCCCGCGCCGTGAGGCGCTCCAGCTCGTCCTCGATCGAGCCCTCGGGCTGGAACGAGATGACCGCCCCGCCCTGCTCCGCGACCGTGGCCGACTCGCGGGCGTTCAGGCCGATCATCAGCCCGCCGGCGTCCAGCTCCGACCAGTCGTCCGAGGTGTCCTTGACCTCGAGGCCGAGCGTGTCGCGGTAGAACGCGACCGCCCGCTCCATGTCCGTGACGGGGACCCAGACCGTTGCGACTCCTGATGCCATGTCGTGCTCCTTCGCTCGATGATGCCGTTCCTCCGACGCTAGGTCGGGGACGCCCGGAGCGGGGGCCCTTGCGCCGACGCGCGGAGGCTGCTCTCGCGCGGGCGCCTCTCCGCCGAGACACCGCCCCTCGCCGGCGTCTCGGCGCGCAGCGGGACGTCTCCGCCCGGCCTCCTCGCGAACGCTCCCCGCCTCAGCGCTCGGCGACGAAGCGGTGCACCACCGCGAGGTCCTCGTCGCCGAGGCCGGCGTCGACCAGGTCGCGGAACACGGTGCGGAGCGTGCCGAGCAGCGGAGCGGAGGTGCCCGTCGCCTCCGCCTCGTCGGCCGCGGCCCGCAGATCCTTGTCCATGAAGGAGGCGACGCCGGTCGGCGTGTAGTCGCGGGCGACCAGGGCGGCGCGCTTGGTCTCGAGCACGCGGCTGTCCGCGTAGCCGCCCTGCAGCAGGGCGAGCAGCGTGTCGAGGTCGAGGCCGGAGCGCTCGGCGATGACGGCGGCCTCCGCGATCGCGGTCATGGTCGCGGCGACGACGAGCTGGTTGCAGGCCTTCGCCACCTCGCCGGCGCCGAGCGGCCCGAGGCGGACGGCGGTCCCGCAGGCGGACAGCACGGGCAGCACGCGGGCGACGTCCTCCTCCGCTCCGCCGGCCATGATCGAGAGGGTCCCCGCCTCGGCGCCCTCGGTGCCGCCGCTGACGGGGGCGTCGACGAGGCGGAGCCGCGGGTGGCGTCCCGCCAGCTCGCGCAGGCCGGTGGCGGACACGCTGGAGCAGACGACGAGCACGAGGTCCGCCCCCGCGGCGAGCACTCCCTCTTCTCCCTCGAGCACCTCCTCGAGCTGCGGCAGGTCCGGCACCATCACGATCAGCACGTCCGAGGCGGCGGCGAGCGAGCGGGCGGAGTCGTGCCACTGCGCCTCGGGGACGGCGCGGCGGGCGCGGTCGGCGGAGCCGGGGCGCGCGGTGATCCCGAGCGGGACGCCGGCGGCGACGAGGCGCCGGGCCATCGGGGCGCCCATGCTCCCGAGCCCGACGAAGCCGGTGCGCGCGGGCGGGAGGGCGGCGGTCGTGGTGTCCGGCATGCGCCCAGCATATCGAACACGGTTCACAGGAGTGAAGTAGGGTGGGCGCGGGCCGATCCGGGGGAGAGCCTCCCGCACCGTCCCGCGAAGGGACACCCGTGACCGATCGCCTCCGCGTCGTCATCGCCTCGCCGCTCAGCCCCGAGCTGATCGCCCGCATCGTCGAGCTCGAGCCGCGCCTCGACGTCGTCGCCGACCAGAGCCTCCTCCCTCCGATGCGCCACCCCGGCGACCACGGCGGAGACCCCTCCTTCCGGCGCACCCCGGAGCAGCAGCGCGCCTTCGACGAGCTCGTCGACTCCGCCGACGTGCTCTACGGCGTGCCGGACGAGACCCCCGCCGCCCTCGCGCGCACGGCGGCCGCGAATCCGCGCCTCCGCTGGGTGCAGACGATGCCCGCGGGCGGAGGCGCGCAGGTGCGGGCCGCGGGGCTCGACGACGCGCAGCTCGAGCGCATCGCGTTCTCCACCTCGGCGGGAGTCCACTCCGAGCCGCTCGCCGAGTTCGGGGTCTTCGGACTCCTGGCCGGCGCCAAGTCCCTCCCGCGCCTCCAGTCCCTCCAGCGCGAGCGCGTCTGGGGCGGCCGGTGGACGATGGGGCTGATCTCGGAGCAGACGGTCCTGATCGTGGGGCTCGGCACGATCGGGCGCGCGACGGCCCGCAAGCTCCAGCAGCTCGGCGCCCGCGTGATCGGCACGAGCCGCCACGAGACCGAGGTGGAGCACGTCGACGAGATCGTCGCCCCCGACGCGATCGCGGAGGTGGCGGGCCGGATCGACGGGGTCGTCGTCACGCTCCCCGGCACCGCCGCCACCGAGAAGCTGGTCGGCTCAGAGTTCTTCGCCGCACTGCGCCCCGGCGCCTCGTTCGTCAGCGTCGGCCGCGGGACGGTCGTCGACGAGGAGGCGCTGCTCGCCGCCCTCGACGACGGCCGCGTCGGCTTCGCCGCGCTCGACGTGGTGGCGGAGGAGCCGCTCGAGCAGAGCAGCCCGCTCTGGAGCCACCCGAGCGTCCTGATCAGCCCCCACACCGCGGCGCTGAACGTCGCGGAGGACCGCCTGATCGCCGAGCTCTTCGCGCGCAACACCACCCGCTTCCTCGACGGGGAGCCCCTGATCAACCGAGTCGATACGGTGGAGTTCTACTGATCCCGCCCCCGGAAGAGGACGCCATGGCCCGCCCCGATGCGCCCCCGACGACGGTCGACTCCGACAGGGGCTCGGGCGCCCCCGCCGTGTCGCGCGCCATGCGGATCCTCGACCTCCTGGCCGACGCGGGCGGCCCGCGCACGCTGACGGACATCGCCCGCGAGCTCGGGATCGCCAAGTCGTCGACCTCGAACCTCTGCGCCGCACTCGAGGAGGGCCGGCTCATCCGCCGCGTCGGCTCCGGCTTCCTCCTCGGTCGGCGCACCGTCGAGCTCGGCAGCCACTACCTCGCCGGCTTCGACCCGGTGCGCGAGTTCTACCGGCTCTGCGAGGAGTCGCCGGTGCTCTCGCGTCAGCTGGTGCAGATCGCGCTGCTCGACGGCACGCGGGTCCTCTACCTGGCGGTGCACGAGGGGCGGGAGCGGTTCGCGCTGTCCGCGAGCGTCGGCGACCGTTACCCCGCCTCCGCCACGGCCGTCGGAACGGCGCTTCTGGCCGAGCTCGACGACAGCGAGATCGCCGAGCGCTTCGCCGACGACCGAGACATCGTCGTCTTCACCGACCGGTCCACGTCCTCGACCCGCGAGCTGCTCCGCAAGGTCGCCGCGGCGCGCGTGCGCGGCTACGCGATCGACGACGGCGAGCTGCACCCCAGCGTCCTGGGCGTCGCCGTCGCGGTCCCGGCCGCCACCCGCTCCGATCTCTCGGTCGCGGTCGGCGTCTCGCTGGTCCGGCCGGTCGGCGACGATCAGGAGGAGGTCGTCGCGGCCCTCCGCGAGGCAGCCGCGGCGCTCGGCCGCCCGCCCCTCGTCGCCGGAGCGCCCGCCTGACGCCTCGCCGTCCATTCTGTTGAATGCCGTTCACTGGGCTGTTACGCTCGGCCCATCCCGCCTCTGCGGGCCGGAGTGAGCGAGGCACCGTGGCGACCAGCAGAACGAGCAGCACGAGCAGCCGCACCGGCGTCGAGCCGAGGGGCGTCCGCTGATGCGCCTCGCGCGGATCCGGGCCGAGGACGGACCGGCCGTCGTCCTCCAGGTCGCGGGGGAGTGGCGCGAGATCGAGGACGCCTTCGCCGCGGAGCCGGTCGAGACGGGCCGCCGCTGGCCCGTCGAGGGCGCGCAGCTGCTGGCACCGGTGGAGCCCCGCGTCATCCTCGGCATGGCGCACAACGGCTCCGCGGCCGACCGGCTGCTGCCCCCGCAGGCCTTCCACAAGACCGCGCACACGCTGGCCGGGCCCGGCGATCCGATCGTCCTCGACGAGGGCATCGGCCCGGTGGTCGTCGAGGGCGAGCTCGCCCTGGTCATCGGCCGCACCGCGCGGCACCTCACGCCCGAGGACGCGCTCGCGCACGTGCTCGGAGCGACGGTCGCGAACGACGTCACCGCTCCGGGGATGATCGCCGCCGACGGCCTCTTCCTCCAGGGCAAGAACGGCGACGGCTGGACGCCGCTCGGACCGTGGATCGAGACCGGAGTCGACGTCGACGCGGTCGGCATCACGGTGAGCGTCGACGGGGAGGTGCGGGCCGTCTCCTCGACCGACCGCCTCGGCTGGCGCGCCGCCGAGATCCTGGTGCACCTCACCTCCCACCTCACGCTCCACCCGGGAGACGTCGTCCTCACCGGCTCGCCCGGCACGGCCGTCGAGGTCGGGCCCGGCCAGGAGGTGCTGATCGCCCTCGACGGGATCGGCGCGCTCGCGAGCCGCACCGTCGCGGGCCCTCCGCGCGCGGCGCCTCCGCAGCCCTGACACCCGCTCCGACCCTCTGGAGGAACCGTGCTCTTCGACCTGACCGACCGCGTGGCGCTCGTCACCGGATCCAGCCGCGGCATCGGCCGCGCCGTCGCCACCGGCCTCGCCGAGGCGGGCGCCACCGTCGTCCTGAACGGCCTCGACCCCGAGCACCTCGAGGCCGCCCGCGCCGAGCTCGCGGAGCGGTTCCCCGGCACCGACGACCGCCCGCGGATCCACGCCCGCGCCTTCGACGTCACCGACGACGCGGCCGCCGAGGCGGGCGTCGCCTGGATCGAGGAGGCGGTGGGCCCGCTGCGCATCCTGGTCAACAACGCCGGCGTCCAGCACCGCGTGCCCCTGCTCGAGCTCGAGGTCGCCGACTGGGAGCGGGTGCTGCGCACGAACCTCACCAGCGCCTTCGTGGTCGGCCGGGCGGCGGCGAAGCGGATGATCCCGCGCGGCGCCGGGAAGATCGTCAACGTCGCCTCGGTGCAGGCCGATCTCGCGCGGCCGACGATCGCGCCCTACACCGCCTCGAAGGGCGGGATCCGCAACCTCACCCGCGCGATGACGGCGGAGTGGGCGCAGCACGGCATCCAGGTCAATGCGATCGCTCCGGGGTACATCCACACCGAGATGACGCAGGGCCTCGTCGACGACGAGGAGTTCAACAGCTGGATCCTCGGGCGCACGCCCGCCGCGCGCTGGGGCCGCGTCGAGGACCTGATCGGCCCCGCCGTCTGGCTCGCCTCCGACGGCTCGGACTACGTCAACGGGCAGGTCGTCTTCATCGACGGCGGCATGACCGTCGTCGTCTGAGCCACCCCTCGACCCACGAACGGAACCCGCATGACCGCGCTCGTCCCCGCCTCCACCACCCGCGTCGTCGTCCACGCCGCCGGCGACCTCCGCGTCGAGGAGGCGCCGCTCGCGCCGCGCGGTCCCCGCGAGGCCCTCGTCGCCGTCGCGTACGGCGGGATCTGCGGCTCCGATCTGCACTACTGGACGCACGGCGCCGCGGGCGAGTCGATCCTCCGCGAGCCGCTGACGCTCGGCCACGAGGTGGTCGGCACGGTCGTCGAGGCAGCGGCGGACGGCTCGGGACCCCCGGTCGGCGCGGCCGTCGCCGTGCACCCCGCGACCGCGCGCGGCGAGTGGCCCGACGGGCGCCCCAACCTCGCGACCGAGGGCACCTATCTGGGCAGCGCCGCGCGGATGCCGCACACCCAGGGCGCGTTCGCCCGCCACGCGGTGCTGCCGACGCGCATGCTCCGCGAGCTGCCCGCCGGTCTCGGGCTCCGGGAGGCGGCGCTCGCGGAGCCGGCGAGCGTCGCCTGGCACGCGGTCTCGCGCGCGGGGGAGGTGGCGGGACGGCGCGCGCTGGTGATCGGCAGCGGCCCGATCGGGGCGCTGATCGTCGCCGTGCTGAAGCGGGCGGGGGCGGCCGAGATCGTCGCCGTCGACCTGGCCGAGGAGCCGCTCGCGATCGCCCGCGCGGTCGGCGCGACCCGGACGATCCGCGCGACCGACTCAGCCGCGATCGCCGAGGTCGCCGCCGACGCCGTCTTCGAGTCCTCGGGCAGCCCGCGTGGCCTCGGCTCGGCCGTCCGGGGCGCCGCCCGCGGCGGCACCGTCGTGATGGTGGGACTCCTCCCCTCGGGCGAGCAGCCGGCCCTGATCTCGCTCGCGATCACCCGGGAGCTGCGCCTGATCGGCTCCTTCCGCTTCGTCGACGAGATCGACGAGGTGCTGGCGGCGCTCGCCGACGGGAGCCTCGCGGTGGCGCCGGTGGTCACGCAGGTGGTGCCGCTGGAGCGCGCGCTCGAGGCCTTCGAGCTCGCCCGCGACGCCTCGCGCTCGAGCAAGGTGCTGCTCGACTTCACCCCGTGACGGGCGCTCGAGGCGCCTCCGGAGGGTCGGGATCGCCCGAGCGTTCGGGGTTCCCTCGGACGGCGGCGCCGCCGGAGCACTACCGTTGCACCATGGCGTCCACCGATACCCCCGATTCCGCCCCCGAAGCCGACACCGCTTCCGAGAGCGCCCCCACGCTCACCTTCTCCGACCTCGGTCTCTCCGACCCGGTCCTCAAGGCCCTCAAGGAGGTCGGCTACGAGACGCCCTCGGCCATCCAGGCCGCGACGATCCCGTCCCTCCTCTCCGGCCGCGACGTCCTCGGCGTCGCCCAGACCGGCACCGGCAAGACCGCGGCGTTCGCGCTGCCGATCCTCTCGCGCCTCGACGTCTCGCAGAAGACGCCGCAGGCCCTCGTGCTGGCCCCGACCCGCGAGCTCGCGCTGCAGGTGTGCGAGGCGTTCGAGCGCTACGCGTCCGGCCTCCGCGGCGTCCACGTCCTCCCCGTCTACGGCGGCCAGGGCTACGGCACCCAGCTCTCCGCGCTCCGCCGCGGCGTCCACGTCGTCGTCGGCACGCCCGGACGCATCATGGACCACCTCGAGAAGGGCACCCTCGACCTCTCGCAGCTGAAGTTCCTGGTTCTCGACGAGGCCGACGAGATGCTCAAGATGGGCTTCGCGGAGGACGTCGAGACGATCCTCGCCGACACCCCCGTCGAGAAGCAGATCGCGCTGTTCTCGGCGACGATGCCCGCGCAGATCCGCCGCATCTCCGGCAAGTACCTGAAGGAGCCGGAGGAGATCACGGTCAAGAACAAGACCACGACCTCCGTCAACACCACCCAGCGCTACCTGATGGTGTCGTACCCGCAGAAGGTCGACGCCCTCACCCGCATCCTCGAGGTCGAGAACTTCGAGGGCATGATCGTGTTCGTCCGCACGAAGAGCGAGACGGAGACGCTGGCCGAGAAGCTGCGCGCCCGCGGCTACACCGCGGCGGCGATCAGCGGAGACGTGGCCCAGGCCCAGCGCGAGCGCACGGTCGAGCAGCTGAAGTCGGGCAAGCTCGACATCCTCGTCGCGACCGACGTCGCCGCCCGCGGCCTCGACGTCGAGCGCATCAGCCACGTCGTCAACTACGACATCCCGATCGACACCGAGTCGTACGTCCACCGCATCGGCCGCACCGGTCGCGCGGGGCGCAGCGGAGCGGCGATCAGCTTCGTCACGCCGCGCGAGCGCCGCCTCCTCGCCGCCATCGAGAAGGCCACCCGCCAGCCGCTGACCGAGATGCGGATGCCGAGCGTCGAGGACGTCAACGTCACCCGCCTCTCGCGCTTCGACGACGCGATCACCGCGGCGCTCGCCGACACCGAGCGCCTGCAGCGCTTCCGCGACATCATCGGCCACTACGTCGAGCACCACGACGTGGTCGAGTCGGACGTCGCCGCCGCGCTGGCCATCGTCGCGCAGGGCGAGGAGCCGCTGCTGCTCTCGCCCGACGACCCCCGCTTCGCCCGTCGCGAGCGCGAGGACCGCGACTCCCGGCCCGACCGCGGCGACCGCCCCGAGCGCGGCGACCGCTTCGACCGCGGCGGCGACCGGGGCGAGCGTCCCGAGCGCCGTCAGCGCCCGGCGAACAGCAACCTCGCCTCGTACCGGATCGAGGTCGGCCGCCGCCAGCGCGTCGAGCCCCGCCAGATCGTGGGCGCGCTCGCGAACGAGGGCGGCCTCAACCGGGGCGACTTCGGGCACATCGACATCCGCCCGGACTTCTCGATCGTGGAGCTGCCGGCCGACCTGCCCCAGGACGTGCTCGACCGCCTCGCCGACACCCGCATCAGCGGGCAGCTGATCGAGCTGAAGCCGGACCGCCGTCCGAGCCGCGCCGGCGCCGACCGCGGCGCACGCCCCAGCGGCCCGAGCCGCTCGAGCGAGCGCCCGGAGCGCAAGCCGCGCTACTGACGGCTCCCGCCTCTGCGGACGGGCTTCCACGAGACGCCACTCCGGTACAGCGACCCTTGCGTGTCGCGAACCGGAGTGGCGTCTCGCGTTGGTGCGGGGGGCGGCCTCAGCGGCGCAGGACGCGCCGGGCCAGCACGTTGCCGAGCAGCTGCACCAGCTGCACGATCACGATGATCACGAGCACCGCGGCCCAGGTGACGACCGGCTCGAACTGCCGGTAGCCGTACTGGATCGCGAAGTTGCCGAGCCCGCCGGCGCCGATGTATCCGGCGACCGCCGACATGTCGATCACGGCGACGAACACGAACGTGTAGCCGAGGATCAGCGGACCGAGCGCCTCCGGCAGCAGCACCGTGCGGACGATCCGGAACCGGCTCGCTCCGACCGACCGCGCCGCCTCGATCACGCCGGGCTGCACGGTCAGCAGGTTCTGCTCCACGATCCGCCCGATGCCGAAGGCGGCGCCGAGCGAGAGGGTGAAGACGATGGCGTCCGTGCCGATGCCGGAGCCGACCACCAGCCGGGCCAGCGGCTGGGCCGCGGCGATGAAGATGATGAACGGGATCGGCCGGAACACGTTCACGATCACGTTGAGCAGTCCGTGGACCACCCGGTTCGCGTAGAGGGCGCCGCCGCGGGTGAGCGCGAGGCCCAGCCCGATCAGCAGTCCGCCGAGCCCGCCGAAGAGGAGGCTCAGCGCGACGATGTAGAGCGTCTCGCCGGTCGCCTGGACGAGCTTGGGCAGGAGCGGGATCAGCTCGTTCATCGGGGCACCTCCGTGAGGGCGACGCGTCCGCCGAGGCGGGCGAGGAGGGGGTCGACGACGCCGTCCGGCGCGTCGAGAGCGACCGTGAGGTGGCCGAAGGCGCGCCCGCGGACGTCGGTGATGCCGCCGTAGACGAGCTCGAGCGGCACGCCGGC
Source organism: Rathayibacter sp. AY1C6 (assembly GCF_002931535.1). Taxonomy (NCBI): domain Bacteria; kingdom Bacillati; phylum Actinomycetota; class Actinomycetes; order Micrococcales; family Microbacteriaceae; genus Rathayibacter; species Rathayibacter sp. AY1C6. Next base: position 17,465 of record NZ_PSWC01000022.1, read on the forward strand.
GGCCGCGACCTCGGCGAAGACGTCGCCCTGGGAGGCGGAGTCGTCCGAGAACGAGAGCGTGACCAGCCGACCGCGGTGGCGCGCGCGCAGGACGGCCGCCTCCGCGGGCGAGGGCACCGAGCGGACGACCGTGGAGACGAAGCGGCGGGTGACCGGCTCGCGCGGGGCCGAGAACACGTCGAAGACGGGCCCGCGCTCCACGATGCGGCCCGACTCCATCACCGCGACCTTCGTCGCGAGCTGCTGGACCACGTCCATCTCGTGGGTGATCACGACGATGGTGACGCCCAGCTCCTCGTTGATGCGGCGGAGGAGGGCGAGCACCTCGCCTGTGGTGTCCGGGTCGAGCGCGCTGGTGGCCTCGTCGGCCAGCAGGATGCGCGGGGAGGCGGCGAGGGCGCGGGCGATGCCGACGCGCTGCTTCTGCCCGCCCGAGAGCTGCTCCGGGTGGCTGCGCGCCTTGTCGCTCAGGCCGACGAAGCGGAGCATCTCGTCGACGCGGGCGCGCTGCTCCGCGCGCGGGACGCCCGCGACCTGCAGCGGGTAGGCGACGTTCTGCCACACGGTCTTCGAGCCGAACAGGTTGAACTGCTGGAAGATCATCCCGATGCCCAGGCGCAGCCGGCGCAGCTCGCGCTCGGGCAGGCCAACGGTCTCGCGGCCGTCGATCTCGATGCTGCCGCTGGTCGCGGGCTCGAGGGCGTTGACGAGGCGCGCGAGCGTGCTCTTGCCGGCGCCGGAGTAGCCGATCACGCCGTAGACGTCGCCCGCCTCGATCTCGAGGCTCACGCCGTCGACGGCCGCGGTCGGGGCGGCGCCGCGCCCTGCGCCGGGGTACACCTTGCGCACGTCGGTCATGCGGATGAGCGGCACGGGGCGCCCTTTCTGTTGCGGGGGAGGCACGGGACCGCGCCGGAGGGGAGCTCCGCGAGCGGAGGACCCGACCGGCGCGGTGCCGCGGGTGCCGGAGTCAGGAGGCGGCGGAGATGTCGGTCTCGGCGGACTCGAGCGAGGTCTCCAGCTCGGAGGCGGGGGTCTTCAGGAAGACCGCGGTGCCGCCGGACTGCTCCGAGACGCCGTCGAGCACGTCCTGGCTGTCCTGGTAGACCGAGACGAGCTTCGTGTAGGTCTCGTTCTCGGCGTCGTCGGCCCGGGCGGCGAAGATGTTCGTGTAGAGCAGGGAGGCGGGGTCGCTCGGGTCGTCCTGGGCGATCGCGTCCGAGGCCTTCAGGCCCGCGTTCTCGATGAAGTCGTTGTTGATGATCGCGGCGGCCACGTCCGGGAGCGACGTCGGGGTGAGGGAGGCCTCCAGTGCCGTGACCTCCACCTTCGAGGAGGATTCGACGTCGTCGACGTTCGAGAGCACTCCGCCGCCGTCCTTCAGCTCGACGAGCCCGGCCGACTGCAGCACCAGCAGCGCGCGCGCCTGATTCGTCTCGTCGTTGGGGATCGCGACGGTGGAGCCGGCGGGGATGTCCGCGACGTCGTCGTACTGCGAGGAGTAGAGGCCGAGCGGGTAGATCGCGGTCGCGCCGATCGGCACGAGGTCGGCGTCGGCCGAGGTGTTGTACTGCGCCAGGTAGGCGATGTGCTGGAACTGGTTGAGGTCGATCTCGCCCTCGGTGAGGGCGGGGTTGGGCTGGTTGTAGTCGCTGAAGTCGACGATCTCGACGTCGATCCCGGCGTCGGCGGCGGCCTTCTCGTAGGTGGCCCAGTAGGGGTCGCTCGCGCCGACCACGCCGATGCGGACGGTGTCGTCGCCGCCGCCCGCGCCGGAGCAGCCGGCGAGGAGGAGGGCGGCGGAGGCGGCGATCGCGGAGGTCGCGAGGAGTCGGGTGCGCAGGGTCATGGCTGTGGGGATCCTTCCGTGGAGAGGATCCGGGCACTCGGCGCCGACCGAGCGGTGCTGGTCACCGCCGGCGCTGCGACCGGCCTCCGGTCGCTCGGCGCCGCGACTGCGCGGATCCCGGGGATCACCTTACGAAGGCGGTCGGACCCGCGCGGAACCCGCGCGTAACACGGCGACTCGGAGGCAGAGGAGGCGCGCGCTCACCGCGGGATCGCGCTGTGACGGCTGCTCAGCGCCTGACCGCGCCGCGCCGGACGCTCAGCTCGCGAGCGCGCCGTCCTCGCCCGCCGACGCCTCGTGCTTGGCGATCCGCTTCGCGATCGCGTCGCGCTCGGCCCGGAGCGACGCGATGGTCGGCTTGTCCAGGCGGGGGTCGGCCAGGTCGGCGAAGGGGCTCGCGGCGCCGGTGCGCGCGGACACGAGCGCGGCGTACGCCTTCGTCGCGGCGCGGAGCTCGGCTCCCGCCCGTTCGACCTTCCGCGGCTTCGACTCCTTGTCCGAGACGAGTCGGGCGTGCTTGTCGAGGGCGTCTACCAGCGCGCGATGCGCGGCGTCAATCTTCTTGCTCATAGGCGCATTATGGCGCAGGATCGGCGCATGGCGCCGAACGCGTCCCCGCACCAGCCCTCCGTCCCCCTTCGCGAGATGCCGCTCGGGTATGCAACACGCAGGGGAGGTGTACCGGGGCGGCATCTCGCGGGGAGGGGTCGGGTCAGCGGGCGACCGGCGTGGAGACGGACGACGCGCCCGCGCTGGTGGCGACCGCGTCGAGGACGCGCTGCACGTCGAGGGCGTCGGCGAAGGTGGGCGTCACCGCCGTGCCGCCGGCGATCGCCTCGACGAGGTCGACGACCTGGTGCGTGAAGAGGTGCTCGTAGCCGATGCCGTGCCCGGTCGGCCACCAGGCGGACATGTACGGGTGCGCCGGCTCGGTGACCTGGATGCGCCGGAAGCCCTGCGCCTCCTCGGGGTCGCGGGCGTCGTAGTACTCGAGCTCGTTCATCCGCTCGAAGTCGAACGCGATCGAGCCGAGCTCGCCGTTCACCTCGATCCGGTTGGCGTTGCGGCGGCCGGTCGCGACGCGGGTCGCCTCGAAGACGCCCAGGGCGCCGCCCTCGAAGGAGGCGGTGAAGGCCGCGGCGTCGTCGACGGTCACGGCGCCGCGCGGGGCGTCGGCACCGGCGCGGCCGCCGAGGCCGACCTGCTCGCTGAGCACGGGGCGCTCGGTGGTGAAGGTGCGCAGCGTCGCCGAGACCGAAGTGATGCCGCGGCCGGTCAGCCACTGGGCGGTGTCGATGCTGTGCGCGCCGATGTCGCCGAGGGCGCCCGAGCCGGCGCGCTCCTTCTGCAGGCGCCAGGTCAGCGGCGCCTCGGAGTCGGACAGCCAGTCCTGCAGGTACTGGGCGCGCACGTGGCGGATGTCGCCGAGGCGGCCCTCCTCGATGAAGCGCTTCGCGAGGGCGAGGGCCGGGGTGCGGCGGTAGCTGAAGCCGCACATCGCCACCTTCCCGGAGGCGGCGGCCGCGGCGACCATCCGCTCCGCCTCCTCGACGGAGTTGGCGAGGGGCTTCTCGCACAGCACGTGCTTGCCGGCCTCGAGGGCCGCGATGGCGATCTCGGCGTGGGTGTCGCCCGGGGTGCAGATGTCGACGAGGTCGATGTCGTCGCGGGCGATGACGGCCCGCCAGTCGGTGGAGGCCTCGCTCCAGCCCAGCCGCTCGGCGCGCTCGGCGGTCGAGTCGGGGTTGCTCCCCACGAGCACGGCGAGCTCGGGGCGGAGGGGGAGGGGGAAGAAGCGGGAGGCGGTGCGCCAGGCGTGCGAGTGGGTGCGGCCCATGAAGGCGGTCCCCACCATCGCGACGCGCAGGGCTCGGTCGTTCGACATCGTCGTCCTTTCGTCGGCCGTACGACCCTGCCACGGGTCGGGGCGCGGGCGCTACCGCGCTCGGCGAGGCCGCCTCTGGGGCGACGCGCCCGGGCTGCACGGACGTGAGCGCGTTCATAGAGTTCGGAGAGCGCTCTATCACGGACGGAATGTCTCAACCGCCGCCGTCAGATGTCGCGTAATCCCGCGGATCCCAGCCCTGACGCGGTAGCAGGAAGCCCTCGGGGCGACTGGGCGATCACCCGAACCGCCTTCGAATCGGTTCAGAACTTTTGCTTGACCCGCGACGTAAGTGGAAGTAGCTTCATCCGCATGGTCACCGCAGACCCCCGCAGCACTGCTGCACAGCCTCTTCCCCGCACCTCCGACGAGTCTCAGCAGCTGCTTCTGCAGATGCGCGGCATCGTGAAGGTCTTCCCCGGCGCCCGTGCTCTCGACGGCGTCGACCTCGATGTCCGACCCGGTGAGGTGCACTGCCTCCTCGGCCAGAACGGCGCCGGCAAGTCCACCCTCATCAAGACCCTCGCCGGGGCCCACCAGCCCACCGAGGGCGAGATCCTCGTCGACGGGAACGTCGTCACGATCCCGTCCCCGACGGCGGCCCTCGCCCTGGGCATCGCGACGATGTACCAGGAGCTCGACGTCGTCGACGGCCTCTCCGTCGCCGAGAACATCTTCCTCGGCCACGAGCTCTCCCGCGGCGGCTTCACCGCCCGGGCGAAGGCCACGAGGATCACCCGCGAGCTGATGGAGCGCCTCGGCCACTCCGAGATCTCGCCGAACCGCGAGGTCGGCACGCTCTCCGCCGCCGGCAAGCAGATCGTGCAGATGGCCCGCGCCCTCTCGCACGACGCGCGGGTCATCATCATGGACGAGCCCTCCGCGGTGCTCGACTCCGAGGAGGTGGAGAACCTCTTCCACGTGGTGCGCCAGCTCACCGCCTCCGGCGTCGCCATCGTCTACATCTCGCACCGCCTCGACGAGATCCGCGCCATCGGCGACCGGATCACCGTGATCAAGGACGGCGCGACCGTCGCGCAGAACCTCGCGGTCGCCGACACCCCCACCTCGAAGCTCATCACCCTGATGACCGGCCGCGCCGTCGAGTACGTCTTCCCGGACCGCCAGGAGCTCGACGTCGAGGCCGAGACGCTGCTGAAGGTCGAGAAGCTGGGCCTGCAGGGCTCCTTCTCGGACGTCTCCCTCGAGATCCGCGCCGGCGAGGTCGTCGGCCTCGCGGGGCTGGTCGGCTCCGGCCGCTCCGAGATCCTCGAGACCATCTACGGGGCGCGCCGCGCCAGCACCGGGACGGTCAGCGTGGCGGGCAAGCGCCTGCGCGCCGGATCCGTCACCTCGGCGGTCGACGCCGGCATCGGCCTCTGCCCGGAGGAGCGCAAGAGCCAGGGCCTGCTCCTGGACGAGCCGGTCTACCGCAACATCACCCTCTCGACCTTCGACCGCTTCGCCAAGCGCGGCTTCCTCGACGAGCGCTCCGAGCGCGCGGCGGCGGCCGAGCAGGCGGTCTCCCTCGACCTGCGGCCCTCCGGGGTCGACCGCGACGCCCGCACCCTCTCCGGAGGCAACCAGCAGAAGGCGCTCCTCGCCCGCTGGCTCGTGCGCGGCTGCCGCGTCCTGCTGCTCGACGAGCCGACCCGCGGGGTCGACGTCGGCGCACGGGCCGAGATCTACACCCTGATCAGGGACCTCGCGACCAACGGCGCCGCCGTGCTCGTGGTCTCCAGCGAGATCGGCGAGGTCCTCGGACTCTCCGACCGAGTGCTCGTGATCTCCGACGGCGCCGTGGTCCACGAGGGCCCGGCCGATTCGATCGACGAGCACCGCGTGCTCGATCTCGTCATGGAAGGAAGTGCAGCGTGAGCGGACAGCTCGACACCGCGTCGCCGTCGATCGGCGGTCCGCAGGAGGACGCCGCCCGTCACGCGTCGGCCGCGACGGGAGGCTCCTCCGGGGGCGTGCCCTCGAAGGACTCCCGCTCCGGGATGGCCCGCCTCATGCAGGGCTCCCTCGGCCGCAACGTCGGGCTGCTGCTCGCGCTGGTGATCCTCTGCATCGTCGGATTCGCCACCGCGGGGGAGCGCTTCGCCAGCGTCGACAACGTGCTCACGATCCTCCGCCTCGCCGCCGTCATCGGCGTGCTGAGCATCGGCATGACCTTCGTCATCACCTCCGGCGGCATCGACCTCTCGGTCGGCTCCGTGATGGGGCTCGCGACGGTCTGGGCGAGCACGGTCTCGACCCAGTACTACGCGGCCAACACCTCCTGGCTGGTGATCGTGCTCACCGCGGTCGTCGTCGGCCTCGTCTGCGGCCTGATCAACGGCGCGCTGATCGCCTACGGCCGGGTCGTCGCCTTCATGGCGACCCTGGCGATGCTCGTCGCCGCCCGCGGCTTCGCCGAGCTGATCTCGAACCGCCAGACGCAGGTCGTCACGGTCACGCCGTTCCTCGACTTCTTCCGCGCCGACGTGCTCGGCATCCCGGTGCTCGTGCTGATCTTCGTGGTCGTCGCCGTCGCCGGCTGGATCCTGCTCAACCGCACCACCTTCGGCCGCCGCACCATCGCGGTCGGCGGCAACCCCGAGGCGGCCCGCCTCGCCGGCATCAAGGTCCGCCGCCACACCATGTACGTCTACGGCCTCGCCGGGCTCACCGCCGGCATCGCCGCCGTCATGATGCTCGCCCGCACCACCGCCGGCAGCTCGACCAACGGCCTCCTCTACGAGCTCGACGCCATCGCGGCGGTCGTCGTCGGAGGCACGCTGCTGGCCGGCGGCCGCGGCACCATCGTCGGCACCGTGTTCGGCGTCCTCATCTTCACGACCCTGACCAACGTGTTCACGCAGAACAACATGTCGACCTCGACTCAGGCCGTCGCGAAGGGCGCGATCATCGTCGCCGCCGTCCTGCTGCAGCAGCGGTTCGCCGCCCGCGGCAGGAAGTCCTGACCCCGGGGCTCCGGCCCCGCTCCTCCACACACAGCAACCCACCCGACCACTCAGGTCACCTCTCCGCAGGACACGTGTGCCCTCGGACCCCTCGGATCGATCGAAGGAGATCACTTCCATGCCCGCACGCCCCTTCACCCGCAGCCGCATCTCCCGCACCGCCCGACTCGGCTCGGCCGGCGTCGCCTTCGGCGCCGTCGCGCTGATGCTCACCGGATGCATCTCGAACGCCCCGGTCGAGACCGGCAACGCCGCCTCCGGCGGGACCGCCGCCGCCGTGGCCGCCTCGGACAACGACGCCTCCGGCGACAACGTCGTCATCGGCTTCACCGCTCCCGCCGCCGACCACGGCTGGATGGGCGCGGTCAGCCGCGCCGCCATCGCCGAGGCCGAGAAGTACGACGACGTGGAGCTCCGCACCGCGGAGGGCACCAACGACGTCAACCTCCAGATCAGCCAGGTCGAGACCTTCATCAACGACGGCGTCGACGCGATCGTGCTCCTGCCGATCGACGGAGCGGCGCTCACGCAGGTCGCCACCCAGGCGATGGAGGCGGGCATCACCGTCATCAACGTGGACCGCGAGTTCTCCAGCCCCTTCGCCGCCCGGTCGACCATCCTCGGCGACAACTACGGCATGGGCGTCAGCGCCGGCACCTACATCTGCGAGGAGCTCGGCGACAACCCCGACGCCGTCGTCGCCGAGATCGCCGGCATCGACTCCCTCCCGCTGACCCAGGAGCGCAGCCAGGGCTTCTCGGACGCGCTCGAGGGCTGCGGACTCGACGTGGACAACCGCGTCGCCGCCGACTTCACCGTCCAGGGCGGAGAGCAGGCCGCGGCCAACCTCCTCCAGGCCGCGCCGAAGATCGACGCCATCTGGAACCACGACGACGACCAGGGCGTCGGCGTCCTCGCGGCGATCGACACCGCCGGACGCGACGAGTTCCTCTTCGTCGGCGGCGCCGGCTCGGCCAACGTGATGCGCGCGATCGAGGCCGACGACTCCGTCGTCAAGGCCACGGTCGTCTACCCCTCGACCCAGGCCGCGGACGGCATCAAGCTCGCCCGCCTCGTCGAGCAGAACAAGTCGATGGCCGACACCAGCTCGCTCGGCGTCCCGCGCCAGATCCAGCTCTTCGCGCCGGTCGTCACCAAGGACAACGTCTCCGAGTACCTGCCCTCGGCCTTCGAGTCCTGATCGGCCCCACCAGCCCGGGTCGGCGCGGGAACCATCCCGCGCCGACCCCCACCTCGGCGCCGCCCCGGGATCACTGACGACCCGCAGCGCAACGCCACCGGCATCCGCGAGAGGAGGAGGAGTGCAAGACACCGGCCACAGGGCCGGACAGGAGGAGACCGGATCCGCTCAGTCGTGCGGACAGCGACGGACCCGGCCTCTGCGATGAACACCTCATTGAAGGAATCACATCACGCATGAATGGTAAGCGATCCTCGAGAAGAAGCATCAGGCGTCTTCTCGCACTCGGCATCGCCGGGATGGTGACGGTCTCCGGACTCACCGCCCTCGGCCTGCCCGCCTCGGCCCACGACGGAGTGGACCACGGTTCCGAGGGCGGAGCATCCGCTCTCGACTGGAGCAACTACGAGAAGGTCCTGCTGACGAAGAACGTCGGCGAGCCCCTCGACCTGGCCGTCCTCCCGGACAAGTCGGTCCTCCACACCGCTCGGAACGGCGAGATCCGCCACACCGACCCCAAGACCGGCACCACCCGTGTCGTCAACACGATCCCCGTGTACCAGAACTCGGAGGACGGACTGCAGTCCGTCGGCATCGACCCCGACTTCGCCGAGAACAAGTGGGTCTACCTCGTCTACGCGCCCCCCGGGAACACCCCGACCGGCGCGGCCCCGAACATGCTGCCCGAGGGCGCGACCGACAGCTACTGGGACCAGTGGAAGGGCATCAACCGCCTCTCCCGGTTCAAGTGGACCGGCTCGGGCCTCGACCTCGCGAGCGAGCAGAAGATCATCGACATCGAGACCCAGCGCGGGCAGTGCTGCCACGTGGGTGCCGACTTCGACTGGGACGCCGACGGCAACCTGTACCTCTCCACCGGCGACAACACGCCGGCGAGCGCTCCGGGTGCCGCGGGCTTCGCGCCGAACAACGACGCGCCCCGCATGAACCCGGGCTTCGACTCGCGTCGCGGCGCCGGCAACACGAACGACCTCCGCGGCAAGATCCTCCGGATCACCGTGCAGGAGGACGGCTCGTACACGATCCCCGACGGCAACCTCTTCCCGGTGGGAACCGAGAAGACCCGCCCCGAGATCTTCGTGATGGGCGTCCGCAACCCGTTCAAGATCGACGTCGACGCCGAGACGAACACCCTCTCCTGGGGCGACTACGGCCCCGACGCCACGAAGGCCGCTGCGGCCGACGGCGTCCGCGGCCCGATGGGCCTCGTCGAGTGGAACGCGACCGGACTGGACGAGCCGCACAACTCCGGCTGGCCCTACGTCCACGGACCCAACGCGCCGTACAACGAGTGGAACTTCGAGACGTCGACGCCCCGCGGCTTCTTCGACCCGGAGAACCTGAAGAACAACTCGCGCTGGAACACCGGCCTCGTCGACATCCCGGACGCCAAGGCGGCGACCGTCTACTACGGCGACAACCCCGGCGACCAGCCGTTCGACGAGCTCGTCAACTTCGGGACCAGCACCGGCCAGGGCCCCATGGGCGGACCGGTGTACCACTTCGACGCGGACAACACCTCGACGTCGAAGTTCCCGGAGTACTGGGACAAGAAGACCTTCTTCGGCGAGTTCTCGCAGGACTACATCGCGGCGTTCACGCTCGATGAGGACCGCGCGGTCACGCACATCGAGGACTTCCTCCCCAACGCGGCGCTCAGCCAGGCCGCGCAGCCGATCCACGACAACCCGATGGACATGGAGTTCGGCCCCGACGGGTCGATGTACGTGATCGAGTACGGCGACGGATTCTTCCGCGCCAACCCCGACGCGGGCCTGTACCGGATCGACTACGCCGAGGGCAACAAGGCGCCGCAGGCCCGCTTCACCGCGACCCCCCTGTCCGCCTCGCAGACCCCGCTCGAGGTCACGTTCGACGCCAAGGGATCGACCGACCCCGAGGGCGACGCGCTCACCTACGACTGGGACTTCGACGGCGACGGCACCTTCGACGCCACCGGAGTGACCGTCAAGAAGACCTACACCGAGCTCGGACAGTTCACGGCCCGTCTGCGCGTCACCGACGCCAAGGGCAAGTTCAGCCTGACCTCGCGGGTCATCTCGGTCGGCAACCAGGCGCCGCAGATCCAGATCCAGACGCCCGGCAACGGCTCGTTCTTCAGCTGGGGCGACGCGATCCCCTACCAGGTGACCGGCAAGGACGCTGAGGACGGCGACCAGATCGTCAGCAGCCGCGTGGGCTGGACCTACGGCCTCGGCCACGACGAGCACGCCCACCCCGAGGTCACCGGCACCGGTGCCAAGGGAGCGTTCCCGACGTCCAAGGACTCGCCCGAGCACGGCCCCGGCGCGCTGCTGTACGGCACCGTCGTCGTGACCTACACGGACGGCGGCTTCAACGGCCTGCCCCCGGCTGCGGCCGAGGCGACGCTGCGGCTGAACCCGAAGACGCAGGAGGCGGAGCACGCCGCCCGTGAGGGCGTCCTGCCCTACGCGGACACCACCGCCAGCGGCGGCAACGCCGTCAGCGGACTCGGTGCGGGATCCTTCCTGCGCTGGGACCCGGTGAACTTCGCCAACCTGACCGGCGTCGTGGTCCGCGCCACCGGTGAGGGCACCGTCGACCTCCGCTGGAACGCTGCCGACGCAGCGCCCTTCGGAACGGCGACCATCCCCGCGGGAGCCGGCTGGAAGGACGTCCTCGTCCCCTTCGGCACCAACGTCCCCCGCGGCACCGGCTCGCTCTACGTGACCTCGCCCAGCGGCCTGTCGCTCGACTCCCTCACCTTCCAGGGTGCCGGCGCCGGTGACAAGACGGCTCCGACCGTCGCGGCGACCCTCGACCCGGCAGCGCCTGCGGGCGTCGGCGGCGTCTACAACAAGCCCGTGACCCTCGGCCTCACCGCCACGGACAACGGAGCGCTCTCCACCGTCCAGTACTCCGCCGACAACGGCACGACGTGGACCACGATCCGCGCCGTCAACGGCGCGTACACGGTTCCGTTCACCACGAACGGCGCCCGGACGATCCAGTACCGCGCCACCGACACCGGCGGCAACGTCTCGGCGGTCGGCACGGTGAAGTTCACGATCGACCTGGCCGCGGCGAACGCCCCGACCGCCGCGTCGACCACCACCGTGGCGCTCTCGGCTCCCCGCGTGACCTTCGGGGCACCCGGCGAGGCGACCGTCACGGTCACCGGACAGGGTGGGAACCCCGGCGGAGAGGTCGTCCTCTACGAGGGCGCCACCGAGCTGGGCCGCGCGACGCTGAAGGACGGCAAGGCGACCTTCGCCCTGCCGAAGACCCTCGGCGCCGGCACCCACACCCTCCGTGCGGCGTACGGCTCGGACGCCACCTTCAAGGCCTCGGAGGGCACCGCCCGCCTGATCGTCTCGAAGGCCGCCTCGGAGCTCACCGCGACCGTCTCGCCCAACCCGGTCAAGCCGGGCGCCAGCGCGCAGGTCACGGTCGACGCGAAGTCCTCGACCGGTGTCGCCGGCACCGGTCAGGTGAGCGTGATGGTGAAGAGGAACCTCTCCACCGTCGCGATGCTCACCGGGACCCTCGACGAGAACGGGCACGTCGTGGTGACGCTCCCGAAGCTCGCGGCGGGCAGCTACAAGCTGACCGTCACCCACACCGCCACGGCGGACACCAACGCCGCGTCGGCGCTGCTGAACCTCACCGTCCAGCAGTAGCCCCCGCGCAGGGGCCGGCCGGCTCGACCGGGCCGGCCGGCCCCCCACCCCCTGCACCATCTGCCATTTCGAAGGAGAAATGATGCACCACCACCACGCATCCATCACGGCCAAGCCGATGAGCCGGCGCTCGCTGATGACGGCCCTGGCCGCATCGACCGTCGCGGTCGGCGTCGGAGCGGGAGCCCTCGCGGCGCCCGCCACGGCCGCCCCCGCGCCCTCGTCCGGATCCACGCGCCTGGTCCCGATCAACCGCATCGGCATCCAGCTCTTCAGCGTCCGCGACAAGGTCTCGTCGCTCGGCTTCCGGGCCGTCTTCGAGGAGCTCGGCCGCATCGGCTACAGCGAGATCGAGTTCGCCGGGTACACCCAGGGCAACGTCGGAGCGATCACCCCGCAGCAGATCCGCCAGCTGCTCGACGACAACGGCCTCCGCGCCGTCGGCTCGCACGTCGGCACCAACCTCCTCCGCTCGGAGCTGGGCAAGCAGATCGAGATCGCGCAGATCCTCGGCACGCCGCACCTCGGCACCGGCAACGCGCCCACCAACGTCAACACCAAGGCGGGCTACCTCGCCGCGGCAGAGGAGTGGAACAAGTGGGGCCAGCAGGTCTCGGCCGCGGGGATGAAGCTCTACCAGCACAACCACGCCGGTGAGTTCGGGTTCGCCACGGACGACCCCAAGACCCGCCTGTACGACCTCTTCTACGACAACACCGACCCGCGTCACGTGTACCTCGAGATGGACGTCTACTGGGCGTACGTCGGCAAGAAGCTCTACCCGGGCTTCGAGCCGCTCGACTACATCAAGCGCAACCCGCGCCGCTACCCGATCCTGCACCTCAAGGACGGCAAGACGAACAACGCCAACACCAACGGCTACGACATCGTCGAGTTCGGCGCGGGCAACCTGCCCTACCAGGCGTTCCTCTCGGAGCTGCGCGACCGCGGCCAGCGCTTCGGCGTCTGGGAGCAGGACACCGCTCCCACGCTGGCGACGCCGCCGAGCACGGGGAACTCCCTCGAGGCCGCTTCCCGCAGCTACTCCGCGATCGCTGCGCTCCGTGGCTGAGCGCACCTCGCGCCGCGCGCGCCGCACCGACAGCACCACCACCAGCACGACGCGCACGAGCGCACCGAGGAGAACCCCCATGAAGTGGAAGACGCCCACGGCGGTCCTCGCGGCCGCCTCCCTCGCGATGGTCGCCGCACCGTCCGCCTTCGCGGCGACGACGGACTGCACCACCGAGCTCGGGAACCAGACGATCACCGGAGACCTCAACGTCGGCGCGGGCCAGACCTGCGTGCTCGGCAACGTGACCGTCACCGGCAACGTCATCGTCGGCGACGACGCCTGGCTGGACGCCACCTCGGCGACCATCGGCGGCGACGTCATCGGCACCGACGCGTACGGCATCTCGATCGACGGCACCAGCGTCGGCGGAGACGTCGTGTCGTTCTCGGACGGCAGCCGCAACGGCTTCCTCTACCTGCGCGACCTCACGGTCGGCGGCATGGTCGAGGCCGGCGGGATCGACGTCGAGTTCAGCGACCTCTCGGTCGACGGCTCGGTCAGCACCGACGCGGCGAACTACGTCGACGTCGATCGCACCAGCGTCGGCGGCGACGCCACCTTCGCCGGCAGCGACTTCGGCGTGAACGTGCAGGGCGCCATCGTCGGCGGCTCGCTCGCCGTCACCGGCTCCTCGCGCGGCGTCCTCCTGGGCGCGAACGAGGACGGCTCGGCCTCGGCCCTCGGCAACACGGTGGGCGGGAACCTCACGCTCTCGGGCAACTCCGGCAACGTCCAGCTCGCGGGCTCGACGGTCGGCGGGCGCATCGCGCTCGCCGACAACGCGCCGGCGGTCAACTTCGGCGCGGGCAACACCGCCGCCGGAGTCGACGGCACCTTCACGGGAACGGCGGCGGGCGCTGCGGCGGCCGGCGACCAGGCCGTGGCCGTCATCGTCCCCGAGGCCAACAAGGGCGAGCTGACCTGGACGCTCGAGGGCACCAGCAACCTGGTGAACCTCGGCGTCGCCGAGGAGCAGGGCGACCACTTCGCCGCCTCCGGTGAGCTCGTGCCGGTCCGCGTGACCGACACCCGCCTCAACGGCCCGGCCTGGTCGGTCACCGGCCAGCTGAGCGACTTCCGCTCCGGCGAGAAGACGTTCTCGGGCAAGCACCTCGGCTGGACCCCCGAGGTCCTGGAGAACACGGGCGGTGCCGTCGCCGGCGCAGCCGTCCCCTCCGGGTTCGACTCGGGCAACGGCCTCGCCACGCCCCGCGTCCTCGGCTCCGCCGCGGCGCAGCACCCGACCGGATCCTCGGTCCTGGGCGCCGACCTCGACCTGAAGCTCCCGCTCTCGGTCGGAACCGGCACCTACACCGCGACGCTGACGCTCACCGCGCTCGGCTAGCCCCGGTGGGGCGGCCTCCGGGCCGCCCCACCCTCCCCCCGTCTCCCCGCGAGACGCCACTCCGGTCCGCCCCGCTCGGCGTGCCGCGTACCGGAGCGGCGTCCCGCGGGGAGGCATCCCCCCTTGCAACGGAAGCCTGATCGATGCCGCTCATGCCACGCACCTCCCGCACCACCGCCGCCCTGCTGCTGATGACGCTCCTCGCAGCCGGCGGCCTCTCGGCTCAGGCGGGTGCCCAGGAGGCGGACCCCGCCTCCACGCCGGTCACCTGGGGGGTGCGCCCCGCCGACACCGAGCAGGGCAGCGAGCGGCCGAACTACGCGTACGCCCTCGATCCCGGCGGCCGCCTCAGCGATGCCCTGATCGTCTCCAACTACGACGACGAGGAGCAGACGTTCCGCGTCTACGGCTCCGACGGCTTCATCACCGAGGCCGGCCAGCTCGACCTGCTCCCCGCCGCGGAGCCCTCGACGCAGCTGGGCAGCTGGATCGCGTTCCCCGAGCCCGAGGTCACCGTGCCCGCCGGCGAGAGCGTGCAGGTCCCGTTCGAGGTCGCCGTCCCCGAGGACGTGACCCCGGGCGACTACGCCGCGGGCGTCGTCTCCTCGATCCTGGTGCAGGGCGAGACCGGAGTCTCGGTCGACCGGCGCCTGGGCTCGCGGATGTACCTCCGCGTCGGCGGCGAGCTCGCCCCGCGCCTGTCGATCGACGGCCTCGCCGTCTCGTACCAGGGCGGCTGGAACCCCTTCGCCCCCGGCTCCGCGACCGTCGACTACACCGTGACCAACGCGGGCAACACCCGCATCGCGCCGGGCGCCGAGATCAGCGTCGCCGGCCTCTTCGGCCTCGCGCCGGTGTCCGCGACCGACCCGGAGCCGCTGCCCGAGCTCCTCCCCGGAACCTCCGTCTCGCGCACCGTGACCGTCGCCGGAGTCTGGCCGCTCTTCGTCGCGACCGCCCGCGCCGCGCTCTCGGGCACCGTCGTCACCGCCGACCAGGCCGCGCAGGCCGACTCCGCCGTCGTCGTCCCCGACGTGCCGGTCGCCACCGCCGAGACCTCGGCCGCGGCCGTGCCGTGGAGCGCCGTGCTCCTCCTCGCCCTGCTCATCGGGCTCATCGTGCTGACCGTCGTCCGCCGCCGCCGCCGGGCCGCGGGGGAGCAGGCGCGCATCGACGCCGCCGTCGCCGCCGCTCTCGGCGCCCAGCCGGAGGACGCCGACCGCGCGGAGGTCCGCTCCTGACCGGGTGCGGCCGACGCGGTCCGCGGGGGATCGCGCCGGCGCGGCCCGCCGCCTCCGGGCGCGCGGCCGCCGCTCTAGCGGACCGCCCGCCCCTCGGCGCGCAGCTGCTCGAGGAAGCCGTCCACCACGGCGGGGCTGAGCAGGTGCCCGCGCAACATCAGCGCGGCACCGCGCACGCCCCCGCTGCCGCCCAGCTCGGCGGTCACCACGTCGAGCCGCTGCGTCGCGAGGGGGAGGGAGCGCTCGTCGATCACCGAGCGCACGGCCGTCAGGATCTCCGGGCTGGCGAGGGCGACCGCGCCGCCCAGCACGATGACGGAGGGGTTCAGCAGGCTCACGCAGGTGGCCAGCACCTCGCCGAGCTGCAGTCCCGCGATCCGCGCCGCCTCGACGGCCTCGGGATCGCGCGCCTTCAGCAGGTCGATCAGCTCGCGCACCGACTGCACGTCGCGGCCCGCCCGGGCGAGCCCGGCGGCCAGAGCGGAGCCGCCCGCGACCGCCTCGAGGTCCCCCTCCTGACCTCCCGCCGCGGCCGGGGCCGTGCGCGGCACCTGGACGTGGCCGAGATCACCGGCGGAGCCGAGGGCTCCGCGCTGGAGCAGCCCGGACGAGACGATGCCCGCGCCGATGCCGGTGCCGACCTTCACGAACATCAGGTCGAGGGCGTGCGGGAAGCGCGAGGCCCGCTCGCCGAGCGCCAGCAGGTTCACGTCGTTGTCGACGAGCACCGTGGTGTCGTAGCGCCGGCGCACGAAGGCGGGGATGTCGAAGCCGTCCCAGCCGGGCATGATCGGCGGGCGCACCGGGCGGCCGCTCGCGTGCTCCACCGGGCCGGGCACGCCGACCCCGATGCCCGCGAGGGCGGAGCGGTCGACCCCGGCCGCGGCGAGGATCCCGTCGCAGACGTCGAGCGCGTGCCCGAGCACCGCCACGGGGCCCTGCGCGATGTCGAGCTCCTCGCGGCGCTCGGCGATGATGCGGCCGTCGAAGTCGGTCAGCGCGATGGTCGAGTGCGCCGCGCCCAGGTCGATGGCCAGGAGCGATCGGACGGCCGGGTCGAAGACGAGACGCGCGGACGGACGGCCGCCGGTCGACGGAGCGCGGTCGAGGTGCGCGATCAGTCCGAGCTCGAAGAACTGCTCCAGGCGCGTCATCACCGCGGTCCGCGCGAGACCCGTCTCCTCGACCAGCTCGGCGCGGGTGCGCGGTCGACCGTCGGCGAACAGCCTCAGCATGTCGCCGGTCGCGGTACCGGCGCGCTCGGCCACGCTCAGCTCCTTCTCTCGGCCCGGAGGACGGGTTCGGGG
The DNA here is from genome assembly GCF_002931535.1 of Rathayibacter sp. AY1C6. Taxonomy (NCBI): domain Bacteria; kingdom Bacillati; phylum Actinomycetota; class Actinomycetes; order Micrococcales; family Microbacteriaceae; genus Rathayibacter; species Rathayibacter sp. AY1C6. Next base: position 34,017 of record NZ_PSWC01000022.1, read on the forward strand.
GACAGCACACCTGAGGAAACCAGTCGACGCACGGTTGCGCAATCTCGGCGGGCCCTGCGTGCGGGTCCTGCGCAACACGGCCGGCCGGAGGCGCGTCGCGCGCCCGGCCGCGGCCCCTCCCCACTCCGATCGCCCGGGTGCGCCCCGACGATCGCCGCTCAGCCAGCCCTTCCAGACAGGAGAGAACGATGACCTCGTCCGACACCACCACAGGCGCCCCCCGATCGAGTGGGCGCATCGGCCTCTGGCTGATCGGGGCCCGGGGCAGCGTCGCCACCACGGCCGCCGTGGGCCTGCACGCCATCGCCGCCGGAGCCGCGCCCAGCTCGGGCTGCGCCACCGCGACCCCCGCCTTCGAGGACGTCCCGCTCGCCGGGTTCGCCGACATCGTCATCGGCGGCCACGACGTCTCGCCGACCCCGCTGCTCGAGAAGGCCACGGGCCTCGCGGCCGGCGGCATGTTCCCGACCTCGGTCGTCGCCGAGGTGGCCGACCGGATCGACGCGACCGACGCCGAGATCCGCCTCGCCCCCGCCGACGCCGCGTCGCAGCAGGAGGAGATCGACCGCCGGGCCGCCGACATCGTCGCCTTCCGCGAGCGCCACGGCCTCGCCCGGGTCGTCGTGATCGACGTCGCCTCGACCGAGGTGCTGCCGGCCGACCGTCCCGAGTTCCACGACCTCGCCGCTCTGCGCGCCGCCCTGGCGCGTCCGGGCGAGCGCCTCCTGCCGCCGAGCTCGATCGCCGCCCTCTCGGCCGTCGTCGCGGGCGCGGCCTACGCCTGCTTCACTCCCTCGACCGCGCTGGCTCTGCCGGCCCTGGAGGAGTGGGCCGCCGAGGCCGGGATCCCGATCGCCGGCCAGGACGGCAAGACGGGGGAGACCCTGCTCCGCAGCGTGCTCGCGCCGATGTTCACGGCGCGCGGGATGCGCGTGCTCTCCTGGGCGGGGGCGAACCTCCTCGGCGGCGGCGACGGGCAGACCCTCGCCGACCCGGAGGCGGTGCGCTCGAAGCTCGTCTCGAAGAACCGCGGACTCCGCAGCCTCCTCGGCGACGACGTCGTCACTCCGCTCCACATCGACAACGTCCCGGACCTCGGCGACGTCAAGACCGCCTGGGACCACGTGCACGCGGAGGGCTTCCTCGGCTCGCGGATCACGGTGCAGACGATCTGGTCGGCGTACGACTCGGCCCTCGCGGCGCCGCTGATCCTCGACCTCGCCCGCCTGCTGGCGCTCGCGGACGAGGCCGGCGTCTCGGGCCCGGTCGGCGAGCTCGGCTTCTTCTTCAAGGACCCGTGGGGCAGCGACGTGCACGGCTTCGCCGAGCAGACGGCAGAGCTGGTGGCCTGGTCCGCCCGCACCGGCGCCCTCGTCGCCGAGCGCCGCACCCCGGTGACGAGCGGGACGCGGAGCGATGGCTGAGCTGCGCGACTACCTCGAGCTCGTCCGCGCGAAGGCCGCGCTGACCGTGATCGGCGACACCGTCGCGGGCGGAGCGTGGGCGGGCCGCGGAGTGGGAGCGCGCACGGTCGCGCTCCCGCTGTCCTCGGCGCTGCTCTACTCGGCGGGCATGGCGCTCAACGACTACGCGGACGCCGAGCTCGACGCCCGGGAGCGGCCCGAGCGGCCGATCCCCTCGGGGCGCATCCGGCGCTCGGCGGCGCTGGGCACGGCGGCGGCGCTGACCGCGGCGGGGATCGCCGTGGCGGCCGTCGTGGACGGGCGGCGCTCGCTCGCGCTCTCGCTGCCGCTCGCGGCCGGGATCTGGTCGTACGACCTGCTCGCGAAGCCGACTCCGCTGGGCCCGGTCGTGATGGCGGCCTGCCGCGGTCTCGACGTGCTGCTCGGCGCGGGCGTCGACGGCGTGCGCGCGGCGGCCCCCGCCTCCGCCGCTGTGGCCGCGCACACGCTCGGCGTCACCGTGCTCTCGCGCGGCGAGGTGCACGGCACCACCCCGGTCGCGGCGGGAGCGGTCTCGGCCGGCACCGCGGCGATCGCGTTGTCCACCGCGGCCGGCGCTCTGGCCGAGCGCCGGGCCGCCCCCGCCGCGGTCGTCGCCGCGGGCCTCGGGCGCTGGCTCCTGCTCGTGCTCACCGCGCAGCTGCAGTCCGTGCGGACGCCGACGGCCGCGGCCGCGCGGACGGCGACCCGCGCGGGCATCACCGGGATGATCCCGCTGCAGGCCGCGCTCGCCGGTCTGAAGCGTCCCGAGCTGGGGGCGGCGCTGCTCGCGCTCGACGCGCTCGGCTCCCTCCTGCTCCGCCGCCCGCGGACGGCGGACATCACATGAGCGCCACCGGACCCGTCCTCGGCTACGGCACCAACGGCTTCGCCGACCACACCCTCGACGACGCGCTCACGGTGATCCACGCCGCGGGGTACCGCGCCGTCGCGCTCACCCTCGGGCACCCGCACCTCGATCCCTTCGCGGCCGACTGGCGCGAGCGGACGCTGGCGCTCCGGTCGCGGCTCGACGAGCTGGGCCTGCGCGTGGTCGTCGAGACGGGCGCGCGGTACCTGCTCGACCCGTTCGCGAAGCACCGCCCCACGCTGGTCGACGAGGAGGCCGGCCCCCGCGTCCGCTTCCTCGAGCGCGCGATCGAGATCGCCGCGCTGCTGGACGCCGACGCCGTCTCCCTCTGGTCGGGGGTCGTGCCGGCGGGCGCCGATGCGGCCGCTGCCTGGCGGCTGCTCGTCGAGCGCATGCGCGGCGTCGTCGCGACGGCCGAGCGCCACGGCGTGCGGCTGGCCGTCGAGCCCGAGCCGGGGATGCTGGTGGAGACGGTCGCCGACGCGCTGCTGCTGCGCCGCGAGCTCGGCGACCCGGAGTCGGTCGGGCTGACGGTCGACCTCGGCCATTGCGTCGTGGTGGAGCCGGACGGCGTGGTCGGAGCCCTCCGCAGCGCCGGGGACCTGCTGCTGAACGTGCAGGTCGACGACATGCTCCCGGAGCGGCACGAGCACCTCGAGCTCGGCACCGGATCGCTCGACCTCGCGGCCGCCTTCGCGACCCTCGCCGAGATCGGCTACCGCGGGATCGCCGCCGTCGAGCTGCCCCGGCACTCGCACGACGCGCCCCGCCTGGCCGTGGCGAGCCTCGCGGCGATGGAGGAGGCGCTCGGCGGCGCCTCCTCGCACGCCGAGCACCCGTGGACCGCGGCCGCCCGTTCCGCCGTCCTCGAGCGCCCGTCGCGGATCGAGCGCTTCTTCCCCGCCGCCGGCCGCGAGGCCGGACGCGAGCCGCTCCGGCCCGCCGAGGACCCGCACGGCCTCGTCCACGGCACGCACGACGACGCGGCCCGCGCCGCCCTGGTGCAGGCCGCCGCGCAGGCGCTCGGCGACGACGACCTGGCCGCTCTCCTCCTCCGCCTCTACCGGGGCGGGGACGGCGCCGAGCGCCGCGGAGTGCTGGCCGGGCTGAACGCCCTCGGCGACCCGGGACCGGCGACGACCCTCGCCGGCCTCGAGCTGACCGCCGACGCCCTGCGCGCCAACGACACCCGGCTCGTCGCCGTGGCGATGGGCTCCTTCGCCCGCAGCCACCTCGATGCGCACGCCTGGCGGCACGGGGTGCTCAAGCTCGTCTTCCTCGGCGTCCCGCTCGCGGCGGTCGCCGGGCTGGAGGAGCGCAGCGACGCCGAGCTGCGCGCGATGGCAGGCCGCTTCGCCGACGAGCGCCGCGCGGCCGGGCGCCCGCTCCCGGACGATCTGGCGGTGCTCCTGCCGAGCTGACCGCCCCCGAACGCCGCCCCGACCGCGGGGCACCACCACCGATGAGAAAGGCGCGACGATGCGCATCTTCGACCCGCACATCCACATGACCTCCCGCACCACCGACGACTACCAGGCGATGTTCGACGCCGGCGTCCGCGCGGTCGTCGAACCCTCCTTCTGGCTCGGCCAGCCGCGCACGAACGTCGGCTCGTTCACGGACTACTTCGACGCCCTGATCGGCTGGGAGCGCTTCCGCGCCGCGCAGTTCGGCATCCGCCACCACTGCACCATCGGGCTCAACCCGAAGGAGGCGAACGACCCGCGCTGCCGGGCCGTCCTGCCCGAGCTCGACCGCTACCTCGCCAAGGACGGCGTCGTCGCGGTCGGCGAGACCGGCTACGACTCGCTCACCCCCGAGGAGGACCAGGTCTTCCGCCAGCAGCTCGAGCTCGCCGGCGAGCACGGCCTCCCCGCGATGGTGCACACCCCGCACCGCGACAAGGAGTCGGGCACCCGCCGCACCCTCGAGGTCGTCGCCGACTCGGGGCTCGAGCCCGGGCGGGTCCTCGTCGACCACCTCAACGAGGTCACCGTCGACGCGGTCCGCGACTCCGGCTGCTGGATGGGCTTCTCGATCTACCCCGACACGAAGATGGACGAGACCCGCCTGGTGACGCTGGTCGAGCGGATCGGGCTGGACCGCGTGCTGGTCAACTCCGCCGCCGACTGGGGCCGCTCCGACCCGCTCACGACCGCGAAGACCGGCCGCCTCCTCCTCGTCGCCGGATTCAGCGCGGGAGACGTGGACCGGCTGCTCTGGCAGAACCCGGTCGAGTTCTACGGGCAGAGCGGACGCCTGGACCTCTCGCCCGTCGCGGGCTTCGACGTGCAGGAGTCGGCCGGCCGCACCTTCGAGGGCAACTCCGTGCTCCGGGGCGCGCCGCGCGTGGCGGAGGTCGTGTGATGCACCTCTCCTACTGCACCAACGTCCATCCCGCCGAGGACCTGGCCGGAGTCGTCCGCCAGCTCGACGTCTACGCCGGACCCGCGCGCGTGGCCGCCGGGCTCGCCCTGGTCGGAGTCGGCCTGTGGATCCCGCGCGACCTCGCGGCCCGCCTGGTCGCCAGCGCCGAGGACCGCGCCGTCCTCCGCGCGGCCCTGCAGCGCAACGGCCTGGAGGTGCGCACGCTCAACGCCTTCCCGTACGCCGCGTTCCACGCCGAGGTCGTGAAGCTCGACGTCTACCGCCCCGACTGGACCACGCCGGAGCGCCTGCAGTACACCATCGACTGCGCGCGGATCCTGGCCGACCTGCTGCCCGCCGGCGCCGACGGCAGCATCTCGACGCTGCCTCTGGGCTGGCGCGAGGGCTGGGGACGGGAGCAGGACGAGGCCGCCTGCCGCAACCTCGCCCGGCTCGTCGAGGAGCTGCGCGACCTGCGCCGCTCCACCGGCCACGCGATCCGCCTGGCGATCGAGCCCGAGCCCGGCTGCATCCTCGACACCGTGGACGACGTCGTCGACTGGCTGCACCCGCGGATCGGAGTGGTCGACCCGGCGTACGTGGGCGTGTGCCTCGACACCTGCCACCTCGCCGTCTCCTTCGCCGATCCGGTCTCGGCCGTGCGCCGCATCCGCGACGCGGGCCTGCGCGTGGTCAAGGTGCAGGCCTCGGCCGCGCTCCACCTGGAGGACCCCTCGGGCCGCGCCGCGCTCACCCCGTTCGTCGAGAAGCGCTACCTGCACCAGACCCGCGAGAACGGGATCGACGGCGTGCTCCGCGTCGACGACCTGCCCGAGGCGCTGGACACGCTCCCCGGCACCGGCCCGTGGCGCGTGCACTTCCACGTGCCGCTGCACCACCGGCCGGAGGCGCCGCTCTCGGCCACCACGGCGGTCCTGGCGGAGGCGGTCTCGGCGGTCGACGCCGCCTGGCCGTACGACGAGATCCACCTCGACGTCGAGACCTACACCTGGTCGGTGCTCGCCGACGCCCCGAGCGACCTCTCGACGGGCATCGGCGCCGAGCTCGCCTGGGCGGCCGCTCACCTGCTCACGCCCGCCTCCCGAGAGGCGCTGCTGGCGCCCCTCCTCCCGCAGGCGGCGGCGCTGTGAGGCCCGTGCTGCTGCTCGACGTGGTCGGGCTGACCTCGACGGCGCTCGCCGACATGCCCCGCCTCTCGCGGCTGGCCCGCGGGGGCGGGCGCCTGCCGCTGGACACGGTCCTGCCCGCGGTCACCTGCAGCGTGCAGTCGACCATGCTCACCGGCTCGATGCCCGCGCAGCACGGGATCGTCGGCAACGGCTGGTACTTCCGCGACCTCGGCGAGGTGCACCTGTGGCGCCAGCACAACCGCCTGGTCACGGGGGAGAAGGTCTGGGAGACCGCACGCCGGCTGAGCGGGGAGCCGTACCGCGCGGCCAACATCGGCTGGTGGTACGCGATGGGGGCGACGACCGACGTCACCGTCACTCCGCGCCCGATCTACCACGCCGACGGCCGCAAGTCGCCGGACGCGTACGTGCGCCCGCCGGCGCTGCACGACGAGCTGGTCTCGCGCTTCGGCGCCTTCCCGCTGTTCCAGTACTGGGGGCCGACCGCGTCGCTCCGCTCGACCCAGTGGATGGTCGACGCGACCCGGCACGTGCTGGCGGGCGACGGCTCCGGACCGCCCGAGCTGACCACGGCGTACCTGCCGCACCTCGACTACGACCTCCAGCGCTTCGGACCGGACTCGCCCGAGGCGCGCCGGGCCGCGTCGGAGCTCGACGTGGTGCTCGCTCCGCTGCTCGACGACGCGGAGGCGCTGGGCGCGTCGGTGATCGTGGTCGCCGAGTACGGGATCGCCGACGCCGACACCCCGGTCGACGTGAACCGGGCGCTCCGCCGCGAGGGCCTGCTCGAGGTCTACGTGCAGGACGGCCGGGAGCAGCTGGACCCGTGGACGTCGCGCGCGTTCGCCGTCGCCGACCACCAGGTCGCGCACGTCTACGTGCAGGACGCGGCGGACCTGCCGCGGGTGCGCTCGATCCTCGAGGGGCTCGACGGCGTCGACGAGGTGCTCGACCGGGAGGCGCAGGCCCGCTACGGCCTCGACCACGAGCGCTCGGGCGAGTTCGTCGTGGTCGCCCGGCCGGGGGCGTGGTTCACCTACTACTACTGGCTCGACGACGACCGCGCGCCCGACTTCGCCCGCGGCGTCGACATCCACCGCAAGCCCGGCTACGACCCGGCCGAGCTCTTCTTCGATCCGGCCGACCCGCTGGTGAAGGCGAAGGCGGCGGGCAACCTGGCCAAGAAGGCACTGGGGCTGCGCTACGCGATGAACCTGGTGCCCCTGGACGCGTCGCTCGTGCGCGGCACGCACGGGAGGCTGCCGTCCTCGTCGGCGGACACTCCGCTCGTGCTGGCCTCGGACGCGGACCTGCTGCCGGCCGGAGCCGCGTCGCTCCCGGCCACCGCGGTGCGCGACCTGGTGCTCGCGGCGCACGGCCCGGCCCTCGCGAAGGAGGCGTCGGCGCTCGCGCGCTGAGGGAGGGGACGCCCGGCGGCCTGCGCCCGTGTGCGGGCCGTCGGGCGTCGGGGGCTCAGCCGAGGTCGCCGCGGCCCGACGCGAGCTCAGGCGAGCTCGCCGGGGACCGCAGCGGGCTCAGGTCCTCGCCGCGGACCCAGCCGGGCGGCCGGGCGGCTCAGCGCGGCACGAGCCCGGTGAGCCGCGCCGTCAGCCGCTCGACGGGGCCGGCACCGAGGAACCGCCACCACAGCACGGCGGCCGTGCACAAACCGAGCACGAGGGCGAGAGCGGCGAGCGGAGTGTCGGCGGAGTAGCCGAGGCCCGCCCGCGCGAGCGCTGCGACGAGCGCCACCTGCAGCACGTAGACCGAGAGCGCGAGCGTGCCGATCGCCCGGAGCGGCACCAGCAGCCGCTGGACAGCGGTGGAGCGCGACGTGGTCAGCAGCACCACCGCGACGTAGGCCAGGAGCACGAGCCCGAGGTCGTGCAGAGTGTCCGGGAGGCTGCCGGAGGGCGACTCCACGCCGAGCAGGAGCGCGACCAGCGGCCGCACCGGGTACGCGACGACCGCGACCGCCGCGAGCACCGGCAGCAGCCGGTCGCGCTGCGCGCCGTGCCGCAGCAGCAGGGCTCCGAGGAGGAAGAAGGGGAGCAGGTTGGTCGCGCGGTAGCTCGGCCCGGTGAAGAGCCAGAGGGCGAGCGGAGAGCCGGGTGCGGCGGCGGCGACCGCGGCGTTCACGGGCCCGGCGGTGAGCGCGAGCACGGCTGCCAGCGCGGCGATGATCCGGGAGCGGAGGAGCAGCAGCGGCGTGCCGAGCACGAGCACGACGCCGAGGTACTGCAGCACGATCGCGATCCAGCTGCCCCAGGTCTCGAGCCAGACGCCGAGCGCCACGAGCACTGCGCCGCGGATCGCGTTCCGCAGCAGCACCCGCCCGGGCGAGGCACCGGGCCGAGCGAGCACCAGGGCCGCCGACATCCCCATCACCAGCGCGAACAGCGGCGACGCGAGATCGTTGACGTTCCACGCCAGGAACCCGACGACCCCCGTGCGCGCGCTCGGCACGAGCGGCATCGCGTGCGCGACGAGCATGGCAGCCACCGCCACTCCGCGCAGCACGTCGGGGGCGACCAGTCGGTCGTGCCGGAGTCGCGGAGCCGTCGCAGTCATCCCGCGAGAGTAGGCGCGCCTCCGCCGCCGCGCCCGGCGCGAGCGCACCTCGCGCCACCGGCCGTCCGCTGGGCCGTCCGCCGGGCCGTCGGCCGCGGCGCCGCCCGCTCCGCCGACGTGCGCTGCTGTCCGCTCCGCTCCGCCGGCCGCGGCGCCGCCCGCCCCGCCCGCGGGCGCCGGGCTGTCGGCCGCGGCGCCGCCCGCTCCGCCGACGTGCGCTGCTGTCCGCTCCGCTCCGTCGGCCCGGGCCTCCGGCCGCTCGCTCCCAGCCGTCGCTGACCGGCCGCGGCGCCGCCCGCTCCGCCGACGGGCGCTGCTGTCCGCTCCGCTCCGTCGGCCCGGGCCTCCGGCCGCCCGCTCCGATCCGTCGCTGACGGCCCGTTCCGTCCTCCCGCACGGGCCGTTCGTGACGGATCGACGCCCGACGCCGTCCGGCAGGCCCGCGCTCGCTCCGCATGCGGCGCCCAGCCGCGTCCAGCCCGCTCCGATCCGTCGCGGACGGCCCGTCCTGCGCTCCTCCGCGGGCCGTGAGCGACGGATCAGCGCCCGCGCGCGCCGCCGCCTCGCGCGGATCCCCGCCGCGATGCCCCATCCGTGCTCCCGGCCTGCTCCGATGCGTCACGAACGGCTCCTTCCGCCCTCCCGAAGCGACCGTTCGTGACCCCTCGGCGCCCGTTCGTCCGTACGCGCGCCCGTGCCGCCGGCTCGCGCGGATCCCCGCCGCGACGTCCCGGTCCCGCCTCGGCCTGCTCCGATGCGTCACGAACGGCTCCTTCCGCCCTTCCGAAGCGACCGTTCGTGACCCCTCGGCGCCCGTTCGTCCGTACGCGCGCCCGCGCCGCCGGCTCGCGCGGATCCCCGCCGCGACGTCACGGTCCCGCCGCGGCCTGCTCCGATGCGTCACGAACGGCTCCTTCCGTCCTCCCGAAGCGACCGTTCGTGACCCCTCGGCGCCCGCTCGTCCGCACGCGCGCCCGCACCGCCGCCTCGCGCTCGGCGCCGCCGCGACGTCCCGGCCGTGCCTCCGGCCTGCTCCGATGCGTCACGAACGGTCCCTTCCTCCCTCCCGAAGCGACCGTTCGTGCCCCCTCGGCGCCCGCCCGCCCGCGGGCGCCTGCACTCGGCCCGCACCGAGCACGACCGGGCATGCTGGACGGATGACCGACGCCGCCCCGTCCCCCGACCGCCCGCGCCGCGCCCGCAGCCAGCACGTGCTCACCGTGCTGCGGACCGAGCGCCTCACCGGCCACCTGGTCCGCGTGCACCTCGGCGGCGACGGGCTCGACGCGTTCCTCGCCGAGTCCGACCCCGAGCGCCTCGCCGCGACCGACCGCTACGTGAAGCTCCTGCTCCCGCCGCGCGGCTCCGACCTCCAGCCGCCCTTCGACCTCGACGCGCTCCGGGCGAGCGTCGCCCCCGAGCAGCTGCCCGTGCGCCGCACCTACACCGTCCGCTCGGTCGACCTCGAGCGGCGCTCGATCGCCGTCGACTTCGTCGTGCACGGCGACGAAGGGGTGGCGGGACCGTGGGCGCTCGCCGCGGCTCCCGGCGACCGGATCGCGCTCTCCGCGCCCGGCGGCGCCTGGTCGCCGAGCGCCGACCCCGAGGTCGTGCACCTGCTGCTCGGCGACGACTCCGCTCTGCCGGCGATCGCCTCCGCCCTCGAGGGGATGCCCGCGCACGCCCGCGGCCTGGTCCTGATCGAGGTCGACTCGGCCGCCGACGAGCTCGATCTTCCCGCCCCGGCCGGAGTGGAGGTCCGCTGGCTGCACCGCGGCGGTCTCGAGGCCGGCCGGGCGCTGGTCGCTGCCGTGCGGGCCGAGCCGAGGCCCGAGGGCGTGCTCGAGGTCTTCGCGCACGGCGAGCGCACCGCGATGAAGCAGCTGCGCGCCCTCCTGCAGGACGAGTGGGGGGTGGAGCGCCGGGCGCTCTCGCTCTCGGCCTACTGGGCTCTCGGCCGCGCCGAGGACCGCTTCCAGGCCGAGAAGCGCGAGCCGGTCGGCGCCATCTTCGCCGACTGACGCGGGAGCGCACTCCGTCCGCACACCTCCGGGAAGGGACTAGGTCACGATCACCACCCGGGACGGCTCGAGCCGCGAGGTCCCCGTCGACGCCCTCTACCGCCCGTGAGCGGGCCGCGGCACTCCCGTTCGGACGGGCCGGAGCAGGAGGGGACGGGTGCGCGCGTCCTGTCCACGCGCTTCACCGACGTCCACTACCTCGACGAGGGCCCGGCGGACGGCACTCCGCTCGTGCTCGTGCACGGCTTCCCCGACGTCCCCGCCACCTGGGACGGCGTCCTGGAGCTGCTTCCCCCCGGGCTCCGGGTGGTGCGCCCCTTCCTGCGCGGGGTCGGGCGGACCCGGGTCGTCGACCCCGGGGCGCGGTCCGGGCAGGTGGCCGCGCTGGCCACCGACCTGCTCGATCTCCTCAAGGCGCTCGACCTCGGGCCTGTCGTGCTCGTCGGCCACGACTGGGGAGCACGGAGCGCTCACGCCGTCGCGGCGCTCGCGCCCGAGCGGGTCGGCGCACTGGTCACCCTCGCCACCGCGTACGGACCGTCGAGCGAGCTGAGCGGCGGCGAGGTCCTCGACGACGCCGCCGCGGCCTGGTACCGCTACTGGCTCTGCACGGCCGCGGGAGCGGAGGCGTTCCGGGGCGACCCGGCGCAGCTCGTCCGCTGGGCCTGGCGGGAGTGGTCGCCTCCGGGCTCCCTCCCGTCGGAGGCCCTGGAGGAGGTCCTCGCGGCGACGGCGACCAGCGGCTTCGCCGACACGGTCGTCGACTACTACCGGCACGGCGCCGGGGAGGCGCCCGGCCGGGCCGTGTACCGCGCCGCGCAGGAGGCCCTCGACGCCTGGCCGCGCATCGACGCGCCGACGACATTCCTCCTCGGGACGGCCGACGGCTGCGAGACGCCCGCCCTCGCACGGGCGAACGGCCGGTACTTCTCCGCAGGCCGGGAGCTGATCGAGCTCGACGGCGTCGGCCACTTCGTGCAGCGCGAGGCCCCCGGGGCGGTCGCGGCCGCGATCCTCCGGCACCTCCGACCGCTCGCCCCCTCACCCGCACCTCCCGAGACGTGTTAGAGCGTCTCCGGCCGCGGACGGTCCGTGCCCACCCCGCGGACGCTCCTGCTGGAGGCCGCGAGGAGCGAGGCGACAAGGACGAGCGCGGCGCAGCCGAGCAGGGTGCGGTCGAGCCCGACGAGGTCGGCGAGCGGGCCCACGAGCGCCTCCCCGAGCGGCACGGCGAGGAAGGAGCCGACCATGTCGTAGGAGTAGACCCGGGCGAGCGCCTCGCGGGGGACGTGGGTCTGCAGCGACTGGTCCCAGGCGATGGCGAAGATCTCGAGCGCGACTCCGCCGAGGGCGAAGGCGAGGAGGAGGGCGGGGAGCGCCGGGAGGATCCCGAGGGCGGCGACCGGGACGGCCGTCACCGCCATGAGGGCGACGCCCGCCCCCAACGCCCGGCGGGGCCGCCAGCGCAGCGCGATCACGGCCCCGATCACCAGACCGACGGTCTGTGCGGCGATCACGAGTCCCCATGCCGCTCGGCCGAAGGACCGGTCGGCGACGACCGGGCCGAGGACCGTGGTCGCGCCGACGAACGCGGCGTTGACGGCGGTGAACTGCGCCACGACGATCCACACCCAGCGCCGGCTCGCGAACTCCCGCCACCCCTCGCGGAGGTCGGCGAGGACGGAGGCGCCCGGGCCCGAGCGGACCGTCCGCGGCAGCCGCACACGGGAGTAGAGGACCGCGGCCAGGGCGAAGCCCGCGGCGTCGACCGCCAGCCCCCACCCGGGACCCACCAGTGCGACGAGCGCGGCCCCGCCCGAGGCGCCGACGATGCTCCCGGCGTTCAGGCCCAGGCGGAGCAGGGCGTTGGCCGGGCGGAGCTCGCCGACCGGCACCGTCTCGGGGACGAGGGCGGCCGCGGCGGGCAGGCTCATCGCCGCGACGGCGCCGTTGAGCACGCTGAGCACGACCAGGGCCGCGACGGTCGCTGTCCCCGTGATCACCGTCACGGCGACCGCGGCCTGAGTGGCCGCCGCCGCGAGCGAGGTGCCGACGAGGATCACGGAGCGGGGGAGCCGGTCGGCGAGGACGCCGCCGAGCAGCAGGACGGCGACGTTGGCGAGGGAGCGCACGGCGACGACGAGTCCGAGGTCCGTCGGCGAGCCCGTCAGGTCCAGCACGGCGAAGGCCAGGGCGATCGGAGCGACGGCGTTGCCGAGGACCCCGGTCGTGCGGGCGGCGAGGAGCCAGCGGAAGGGGCCGTGCGCGAGAGGACCGTGCGCCAGCGGCCCGCGCCCGTCGCGGGTCACGGCCGGCGGAGCGGGAACATCGCGGTCGTCATCGACACCGGCGCGGTCCCGGGGGTCCTCGGCGGCCGGGCCGCCGCGTGCAGCAGCGCGGACGCCTCCCCGACGTGCCGCACGACCCGCCGCCAGACCTCGGGGTCGACCCAGAGCTCCGCGTCCGTCGAGAGCCGAGGACCGTCCGCCCGGCTCGACGAGCGCCGCCGGAGCTCCTCGATCAGGGCCTCGAGGTGCAGGTCCCGCTCCTCCTCCGGCCCGGCGTCCACGGACACCGTCACGTCGAAGGGCCTTCCGGAGGCCTCGTGCCGGTACCTCTTCGCCTCGCCGCCCCGCAGGCGCACGGTCTCGACGACGGCCACGAGCCCGGCGCGCTCCAGCACGCGGAAGTGGTAGCTCGCCGTCGCCTGCGACAGCTGCAGCTCGCGGGCGGCCTCCGCGGCGCTCATCGCCGCTCCCGTGACCAAAGACAGCAGGCGGAGGCGGATCGGATGCGCGGTGGCGCGCAGCTCGTCGAGAGTGGACATGCGGCCATCGTGTCTGGGGCTCCCGCACCGTCAAACAGGGCTTTGGGGGTGGGGCGGCGCTCGCCGGGCCGCTCCAATGCATGTCGGGCGGCGCTCACCGGGCCGCTCTCGCGAGCGATCCTGAGGCTCCACCGGCGCTTCCGGGCTGCTCGCTCTCCCCGGCGATCAGGGATCGGGGCCCGGAGTCGTCCTCCGGGCCCCGTCGCTCAGACCTGGGCGGTGCCGCTGTCCTCGACCGGGCCGGTCGCGTCCGACTCCTCGGTGATCTCGGTGTCGGTCTCGTCGGCGCGGTCGCGGAGCGCGTCGGCCATCGCGCCGGCGCCCTCGGCTCCGTGGTCGTGCTCGACCTGGTCGATCAGGCCGCCGAGCTTCTCGTCGTTGCTGGCGTCCTCGGCTCCGTCCATCACGGGGCTGTTCTGCTCGTTGTCGCTCATGGCGCTCCTCCTGGGTCGACCGGCCTCTGCGCCGGTGGTCCGACGCTACGCGCGCGGCCCGTGCGGTGCAGGTGATCGACGGGAATCGGCCAGTCCGGTATCGAGCGCTCGATGGGCGTTCCCGGTCATCCCCGAATCGAGCGGATATCCCTTCCACAGCTCTGGAGAAGTGAGCGGATATCGCCTGTCGAATGAGCCCCTATCGCTTTCCGGTGAGGTGAACAGTTCTCTCAGAGAAGTGCCCCTCGGAGACCCTCCCTGCTATGATCGGGCGACTTCTGCACCAGGGACCGGGGGGTCGTTCTCGGCGGACGATCGATCATCCACACGCCTGTTATCTCGATCATCACCAGTGAAGGCGCGTATGGCTTCGTATCTCTTCGTCTGCTCCGGCGGCGGGCATCTCAAGGAGATGTTCGCCCTCTCGGGGCTCCTCGGAGTCGACCCGGAGGAGCAGCACTGGGCGACCGTCGACAGCGCCCTCAGCCGCACCCTCCTCGCAGACCGGCGCGTGACCCACCTCGCCGATCCGCCGCCCCGCGCCGTGGTGCCGGTGCTCCGCAACGCGATGATCGGCCGCTCCCTGCTGGCCCGCGGGTCCTTCGACGCCGTCTTCAGCACCGGCGCCAGCCCCGCCCTCTCCTTCCTGCCGCTCGCGGCCTCGCGCGGCATCCCCGCGCACTACATCGAGAGCGCCGCCCGCGTGCTCGGCCCGTCGATGACCGGTCGGATCCTCGCCCGGGTCCCCGCCGTCTCGACCTACACCCAGTACCGCTCCTGGGCCGACGACCGCTGGAGCTTCGGCGGCTCGATCTTCGACACCTACCGCGTCGAGGACGTCGTCCCGCAGCCGATCCGCCGCGCCGTGGTCTCGGTCGGCACGCAGGACGGCTACCCGTTCCCCCGCTTCTTCGCCGCGCTCGCGCCGCTGCTCGAGGGCGTGGAGGTGCTCTGGCAGACCGGAGCGAACGACGTCTCCGGGCTCGGGATCGACGGCCGCCACTCCGTGCCGCACGACGAGCTCAACGCCGCGATGAAGGCGGCCGACGTCGTCATCGCGCACGGGGGAGTGGGCACCGCGCTCAGCGCCATCGAGCAGGGCCGGGTGCCGATCCTGGTTCCGCGCCGCGCCTCGTTCGGCGAGCACGTCGACGACCACCAGGTGCAGATCGCCACCCGCCTGGCTGACTCCGGCCTCGCGGTCACCGTCGACATCGAGGGCCTCTCCCGCGAGACGCTCGAACTCGCCGCGGCGAGGCGGGTCGTCTCCGCCGATTCCGCCGTGCCCTTCGTGGTGCACGAGACGGCCGAGAAGTCCTCGAGCCTCTCCCGCCGACTCTTCCCCTCCTCCCGCTGATCCCCGCCCGAGCGACCAGACGTGATGAGAACGACATCCACGCGTCATCCGCGGCCCGTACACTCTCGAATGGGTTGGGGGGCCGGACGTCACTTCATGTGCGTCGAATTCGGAATGGTCGGCCGACTCGACACTGATGGCGAAAGCTCCGAAGGATTCTCGATATGACTGACACCCCGCGCGGCCTCTCGCGCCGCCTCCTGCTCGCCGCCTCCGCTGTCGGAGCCGCCGCGACCGCCTCCGCTCTCGTAGCGACCCCGGCGCTCGCCGCGCCGAACTACAGCGTGATCCCGAAGCTTCCGGGCGAGGTCTCGCGCCTCGACACCGCGTTCTCGAAGAACGGCAGGAAGCCTTACGAGATCATCGATGTGAAGATCGGCGGCGACTCCACCCGCCTCTTCGTCCCGCACTCGGCGAAGCCGAAATCAGGCTCCTCGGTGCCGGTCGCCTGGTTCTACCACGCCAGCGGCAGCGACTACACGTCGCTCTACTTCGCCTACAGGTACTCGGCCGATCCACTCGTCGACCTGGGCTTCGTCAGCATCTGTCCGGACTTCGGCGGTCCGAGCAACTACACCAACCCCACGGCGCTTGCCGTGCAGACGGCCGCCACAGCCTGGGTGCAGAACCTCTGGGACGTCCGCGCGAGCTTCCTCCGCTCGAACTCCGGCGGCGGAGCGATGATGTGCTGGGCCTACGCGAAGAAGATGGTGCCGAACATCTACGGGGCGTACCACGCCAGCAGCGTCTTCGACGTCGAGGACCTCGCGGCGCGCGATACCAGTCCGTCGAACCGCGTTCTCGCCGTGTACGGGGGAGACCGGGCGCTGATGCGCGCGACCAACCCCGCCCGGCTGCCGCAGGACGCGTGGAAGGGCATGCGTCTGCGCGTCAGCGCCGGCACGGCCGACAAGCTCGCTCCCGCCGAGCTCCACGGCGGACGCCTGCGTCGCCTGGCGCTCCCCGTCGCCAGGGAGGCGACGATCGCCTACCACAGCGGCGCCGAATTCGATAATGGTCACGTCGTACCGGAGTTCACCAACAAGGACTCGGTCGGGACCTTCCGCCGCTGGCTCCAGGAGGGCCCCGCCTGATCCGCGGCAGGACCGACGCGACCCCTCCTCCCCGGGGGTCGGCGCCAGGGTCGAGCAGTGGAGGAGGAGGGCACGGCATCGCAGGCGTCCCAGCCGCCGAGAGGCGGCTCGCGAGGGCATCGCGATCCTCATCGAGGCCGACGGGACCACTCCCGTGAGTGCCGCACCGCCCGCCCCCTCCTCCACCACTCCGCTCCGACGCCAGAAGGACTCCCTGACGTGATCGACATCCTCCCGCGACGACTCCTCGTCGGCGCGCTCTTCTCGGTCGCCCTGGTGATCGTCCTCGGGATGGGGTACATCTTCTCGACCCGGGAGCCGGCCACCGGCCTCCTGGTGATCGCCGCCGGAGTCGGCGGCATCGTCGGCGCCTACGTGCTGCTGCGGGTCCCCGCGCACTGGCTGCCGGCGATGGCGCTCGCGTTCTTCGCGCTCGTCCCGACGCCGCTCACCCCCTCGACCCTGACGTTCCGCATGACGCTCTGGGCGGTCATCCTCGTGATCTGGGCGATCCGGCGCGGGCTCGCTCCCGAGCTGTGGCGCGCCCCCGTCAAGGCGTGGACCCGCGAGCTCGTGCTCTCCCCGTGGCGGGCCGTGGTGATCCTCGCGTTCATCGCCCTCATGCTCTGGTCGGCCGTGGCGACGGTGCGCAGCTCCTATGCGACCGAGGGCGTCTCGTGGATGTTCAGCTTCGCGATCTGCGTGGGCGTGCCGATGCTCGTCTTCGACGCCCAGCGCGAGGCCGTGCTGCTGCGCAAGACGTGGGTGATCCTCTCGGGGGTGCTCGCCCTCTACGCCGCCCTCGAGCTGGTCGCGCAGAGCTCCCCGATCCTCGGTGCCGTCTACGGCGCCCTCGGCTACGAGCAGGACCAGCACTGGTCGCTCTACCGCGCCGAGATCACCTTCGGCCACCCGCTGCTCGCCGGCACCTTCCTCACGGTGGGCGCCGGTCTCGCGTTCGGCTCCTGGCTCCAGGGCTCCCGCAAGTCGGACCTGCTGCTGGGCATCCTGGCCTCGGGCGGCGTCGTCGCGACCGTCTCGCGCGGACCGATGGCGGCCATCGCCGTCGCGGTCGTCGTCGCGCTCGTCGCCGTGGGCTTCCTCAACCCGAACCGCTCGCTGCTCCGGCCCGGCTCGATCCTGATCGCCGGGCTCGTCGCGGGTGTCGGAGTCCTGAACTTCGAGCCCGTCACCGCCCGCAACAACAACCTCGACGCCTCCATCTCGGCCGGCGCCCGCGACCTCGCGGTGACCGTGTCGCTGAAGGCGGCCGAGCTCACGCACTGGCTCGGCTCCGGAGCGGCGACGTCCGGCATCAGCGGCAGGCGGTTCTCGGACGTCGTCATCGAGAACTCGTTCCTGCAGCTGCTGATCAGCGTCGGCATCCCCGGCCTGCTGCTCTTCGTGATCATGGTGGCCGCGATGTTCGGCGCCACGCTCAGCCGTCGCGACGTCGGTCCTGCGGCGGGCCTGCTCGGCTTCATGGTCTGCCTCGCCGGCTACAACGCCATCGACGCGGTCCGCCCCAGCCACCTGCTCCTGGGCTTCCTCGTCATCATCTGCCTCAACCCGGTGCACGTCCCCGACTTCTCGAAGGGCATCCGGATGCGCCAGCCCCTCGGGGCGAGGATCTTCGACGCGCCGATGGCCGTCGGGATGCGGGGCGAGCGATGAGCCGCCTCGCCCGCAGGAACGACTCGTCGCCGGCCGCGCTCGTCGTCCAGCAGTCGCTCGCGCCGCCGGACTCGACCACGCAGTACGTCGACTCGATCGTCGACGGCCTGGCGCCCGGCGTCGAGCTGCTGTTCTTCTCCTGGCGCAGCGCCCTGCTCGCCGACTACGACGTGCTGCACGTGCACTGGCCCGAGCTGATGATCCGCGGCCGCAGCCCGCTGCACCGCTTCCTCCGCCGCCGCGCCCTCGACGTGCTGCTGGTGCGCCTCGCGCTCCAGCGCATCCCGCTCGTGCGGACGGTGCACAACCTGCACCCGCACGAGCTCGGTCCCGCCGCCGAGCGCCGCTCGCTGGCCCGGGTCGACCGCGCGACCGACCTGTTCGTCCGCCTGAACCCGACGACCGTCGCTCCCGGCCGGGCGCCCGCCGTCACCGTGCTGCACGGCCACTACCGCGACCAGTTCGCGCAGCACCCGCTGCCCGAGCGCGAGCACGGCCGCGTCCTCTACTTCGGCATCATCCGCCCGTACAAGGGCGTCGTCGAGCTGATGGACGTGTTCCGCGGCGTGGAGGACGACTCCCTCTCCCTGCACGTGGTCGGCAGCCCCAGCACGGGCCAGCGCGAGCTGGTCGAGGAGCGGGCCGCCCGCGACACCCGGGTGCGCACCACGCTCCGCCGGGTCGACGACGCCGAGATGGTCGACGAGATCGGCCGGGCCGAGCTGATCGTCCTTCCCTACCGCGAGATGCACAACTCCGGCTCGATCCTGGTCGCCCTCTCGCTCGGCCGGCCGATCCTGGTGCCGCGCACGCCCACCAACACGGCCCTGGCCGAGGAGGTCGGCAGCGACTGGGTGATCGAGTACGACGGCGATCTCACGCCCGAGCTGATCACCTCCGCGCTCGAGCGCACGCGCACCCGCCCGCCGGAGGGGCTCCCCGCCCTCTCCGGCCGCGACTGGGACGTCCTCGGACTCCAGCTCAAGAAGGCCTACGAGGGCGCGATCGCCACCAAGAAGGGCTCGACCCGATGACCGGGACCACGCAGAAGCCGTCCCCGAGCCTCGGCCGCTCCGCGAGCCGCGGCGCCGCCGTCACCATCGGCGGGCAGGCGATCCGCATCGCCGTCCAGCTGGGCAGCATCGTCGTCCTCGCGCGCCTGCTCGCGCCGGCCGACTACGGCCTGCTCGCGATGGTCACGGCGATCATCGGCATCGGCGAGATCTTCCGCGACTTCGGCCTCTCCTCCGCCGCCATCCAGGCGAAGGAGATCACGCCGGGCCAGAAGAGCAACCTGTTCTGGATGAACGCGGGCATCGGCCTCACCCTCACCCTGCTGGTCATCGCGGCCTCGTGGCCGATCGCCGCCCTCTACGGCGACGACCGGCTCCAGCTGCTGACCGTCGTGCTCTCCTCGACGTTCCTCCTCAACGGGATCTCGACGCAGTTCCGCGCCGACCTCGCCCGGCACCTCCGCTTCGTGAAGCTCACCCTGGTCGACATCGTCGGCCAGGTGCTGGGCCTCCTGGTCGGCGTGCTGATGGCGCTCGGCGGCGCCGGCTACTGGGCGCTGGCCGCGAGCCAGGTCGTGCAGCCGCTCATCGGCGTGCTGATGCTGGTCTTCATCACGGGCTGGCGTCCCGGCCGCTACCGCCGCGGCGAGGCGATGGGCCACTTCCTCCGCTACGGAGGCGGCGTCTTCGCGACCCAGGCGCTGACCTACGCGAGCAAGAACGTCGACTCCGTCATCATCGGCGCGCGCTTCGGCCCGGTCGACCTGGGCCTCTACAACCGCGCGTTCCAGCTGATGATGCTGCCGCTGCAGCAGCTCAACGCCCCGGCGCAGCGCGTCGCCCTGCCCGTGCTCTCCAAGCTGCAGGACGAGCGCGAGCGGTTCCGCACGTTCATCCTCTTCGGCCAGTCGGCGATGCTGACGGTGATGGGCCTCGTGCTCGCCGTCCTCGGCTCCCAGTCCGACTCGGTCATCCGGATCCTGCTGGGGGAGCGGTGGCTCGCCTCGGTCCCGATCTTCCAGATCCTGCTCGTGGCCGGGTTCTTCCAGGCCACGGCCTACTGCTCCTGGTGGGTGTTCCTCTCCAAGGGCCTCGTGCGCCAGAGCGTCTGGTACAGCCTGGCGACCCGCCCGCTGATGGTCGTCCTGATCCTGCTCGGCTCCAACTGGGGAGTGACGGGCGTCGCGGTCGCGTACGCCGGCTCGCTCGCCCTCACCTGGCCGATCGCGCTGATCTGGATCGGCCGCACCTCCGACGCCCCCGCCCGCGAGATGTTCACCAACGGCCTCCGCAGCGGCATCACGTTCGGATCGATCACGGTGGGCGCCTACTTCTCCACCGTCTGGATCGCCGCCGACCAGCCCGTCCTCCGCCTCCTCGTGGGCGGTGCCGCCGTCCTGGTCGGGGTCGGGCTCTGGATGCTGATCCTCCCCGCGTTCCGCCGCCAGATCCTCGGCCTCGCCGACCTGCGCCGCCACTTCCGCCGCAGCCGCCCGGCCGCCGCTCCCGCCCCGGCCACGGTCGACGCCACCAGCCCCACCGGTGACAGCGCGCTGGTCGACGGAGCCGTCACGGCCGGCACCCCCGACTCCGAGCGGCCTCCCGCCGCCGTTCCCCCCACCGAAAGAGATCGATGAAACTCAAGCTCGGCGTCGTCAAGTCCTGGAAGAAGGACTTCGTCACGACGACCCGCCTGCCCGCCCGCCGCGACGCGGCGGTGCTCCGTGCCGCCCTCGTGGACCTCCGACCCGAGCCCGAGTCGCACCTCGTGATCGCCGCTCCCGGCAGCGGCAACATCGGCGACCAGGCGATGCTGGAGGCGTTCCTCGAGAACACCACCGGTCCCGTCGTGGTCGTCCAGCGCTACGCCGGCGACGTCGTGATCCCCGAGGAGCAGGCCGACCGGGTCGAGGTCGTCGAGCTCCCGCACCTGGTCTACGGAGTGGGCGACGCGCACGCCGCCGACCTCCGCGCCTACGCCGCGCTGATCCGCCGCGCCCGCTCGGTCTCGGTCGTCGGCGCCGACATGATGGACGGCAAGTACAGCCTCCGCGGCTCGGTCCGCCGCTCCCTGCTCGCGCAGGCGGCCGCCGAGGCTGGGGTGCCCACGCGCATCCTCGGCTTCTCCTGGAACGCGGCGGCGCGCCTCGCCGCCCGCCGCTCCCTGATCGCCGCCTCCCGCGCCGGCGTCGTCCCGATGCTCCGCGACCCGCTCTCGGCGGAGCGCGCCCGGAGCATCGGCGTGCAGCGCGTCGAGGAGGTCACGGACATCGTCTTCTCGGCGCGCACCCGCGACCGCAGCTTCCGCGAGGGGCTGGGGCTGCCCGAGGGCGTCCCCTTCGCGCTCGTGAACGCGAGCGCCCTCGTCGCCGGCATGGTCGACCAGGTGCCGGAGTACGAGCGCATCGTCGACCGCCTGCGCGCCGCCGGCGTGCACGTCGTGCTCCTCCCGCACGTCTCCCGCCCCATCGGCGACGACAAGGTGGCCGTCCGCGCGGTCGCCGAGCGCGTGGGATCCGAGGGCGTCACCGTCGTCGACCGCGTGCTCATGCCCGCCGAGATCCGCGGCCTCGCCGAGGACGCCCTGCTGACCGTCACCGGCCGCATGCACCTCGCGATCATGTCGCTCTCGCTCGGCGTCCCCGCGATCACCCTCGCCACCCAGGGCAAGGTCGAGGGCATCATGCGCCTCATCGGCCTGCCGCAGCTGTGCGTCGAGCCGGTCCCCGGCTTCGCCGACCGCGTCCTCCCGGTGATCGACCGCATCCTCGCGGAGCCGGGCGACGGCGGCGTGCGCGCCACCATCGACGCGGCCATGCCCGAGGTGCGCCGCCTCTCGGCGCTCAACACCCGCGGCCTCGGCGCGGAGGTCGTGCGATGAGCGCGGCGCAGGAGAAGGGACCGCGCATGCGGATCATGTTCGTCGTCACGTCGCTGCACGGCGGCGGGGCCGAGTTCGTCGCCCGCACCTGGATGGGCTGGCTCCTCGAGCAGGGCCACCACGTCGACGTCGTCACCACCTCGGTGAAGGGCACGGACGAGTACCTCCCCGAGGGCGCCGTGCTGCACCGCATCGGCGAGGGCAAGGGCCACGTCGGCAAGGCGCGGATGCTCAAGGAGCTGTTCCGCCGCCGCACCCCCGACGTCGCGGTCGCCCTGCAGGGCTACCCGAACATCGTGCTCCTGGCCTCGGCCGAGATGACCGCGAAGGCGGACCGCCCGAAGACCATCGTGAGCGAGCGCAACCTCGTCTCGCTCGGCATCCCGGGCTTCTCGAGGACCCAGAAGGTGCAGCTCGGGCTCGCCAAGACGCTCTACCGCCGCGCCGACCACGTCATCGCGATCTCGCACCCCGTCGCGGGCGAGCTCGTCGCCGGCTTCGGCGTCTCGGGCGAGCGCTGCACCGTCGTGCCGAACCCGGCGACCGCCAAGGTCGACCGCTCCCGCCAGGTCTCGCGCACCCCCGGCACTGCGGCGGGCCTGCAGATCGTGCTGCCCTGCCGCCTCGTCGTCCAGAAGCGCCCCGAGCTCGCGATCCTCGCGGCCGAGGAGCTGGAGCGCCGCGGCATCCCCGCGAAGGTCGTCTCCTTCGGTGGCGGCCCGCTGCTCGGCAGCATGAAGGCGGAGGCGACCGCGCGCGGCGTGGACTTCCAGGACATGGGCTGGGTCGAGGACTGGTTCCACCACTTCGACGAGAACGCCGTCGTGCTGCTCCCGTCGCTGCGCGAGGGCTTCGGCAACGTGCTGGTCGAGGCGGCCGCCGCCGGCGTCCCCTCGGTCGCCGTGTCCGGGGCGCTCGGAGTCGCGGACGCTATCGTCCCCGGCCTGACCGGCGAGCTCGCGCTCACCCCCTCCGCCTCCGACCTCGCCGACGCGCTGATCCGCGCGAGCGAGCTCGAGATCACCGGCATCGACCGCTGGCTCGACCGCTTCTCGCTGGAGTCCAGCGGCCGCGACCTCGAGACGGTGCTCCGCCGGGTCGTGGGGCAGAAGTGACCCTCGTCTCGGTGGTGGTCCCGGCGCACCAGGAGGAGGCGCACCTCGCCTCCGCCCTGGAGCGCCTGCTGCGGCAGACCCACGCCGAGCTCGAGATCCTCGTGGTCGACGACGCCTCGACCGACGGGACCGAGGCGATCGGCCGCGCGTTCGCCGAGGAGCACGAGCGGATCCGCTACCTCCGCCAGGACGAGAACCAGGGCGTCGCCGCCGCTCGCGAGCGCGCCGTCGGCGAGGCCGCCGGCGAGTGGGTCTGGCTGGTCGACGCCGACGACGAGTGGCCGGAGACCGCGGTCGAGGCCATGCTCTCGGCGGGGGAGGCGGGCCGCGCCGACGTGGTGGTCGCCCAGGCGGTCGCGGTCGACGCCACCGGATCCACGCCCGTCGGCTCCCTGCGCGGCCCGCTCGCGCTCTCGGGCCGGGGCGCCTTCACCGCGCTCCTGGTCGGGGAGCTGACCGGGCACCTCTGGAACAAGCTGTTCCGCCGCGAGCTGTTCGACGGCATCGAGTTCACGCGGATCCGCCAGCACTCGGACCAGGCGCAGGTCGCGCAGCTGCTCGCCGCGGCCGACGAGGTCGTCGTCGTCCCCGACTCCGTCTACGAGTACCGCCTCCGCTCGGGCTCGATCATCCGCTCGGGCGCGAAGCGCGCCGACTCGCTCGCCGGGCTCGCCGCCGTGATCGAGCGGACGGCCCGCGGGCTCGACCCGCGCCTCCTCGACTCGCAGGACTACTCCTACTACCGCGCGCGCTTCTCCCTGCTCTCCCGCTTCAAGGACGCCACCTCGGGCGCGCACAGCCCCGAGGAGGCCGACCGGCTCTGGCGGGCCGCGCACGACGAGGCGGGGCTCCGGCACCTGGTCGCGCTCGTGCGCCGGCGCGACCTCAAGCGCTCCGTCCTCTTCGGGCTCGCCGCCGCGGCGCCCGCGCTCTACCGAGCGGCGATGAGCGCCGGGAACGGACGCCGGTGACCGTCGTCTCCCCGGTGCGCGGAGAGGCCGGAGTGCGCTTCCCGGCAATCGAGTCCTCGTCACTATTCCGTCGAATGTGCGGCGCGGACGATACACCCTTAGTCTTGATCCTCGGTCGCATTCTGCGACCGGGCCTGCGTCCTTCTCTGAGCCTTGTTCACCTCGGATGGAATTCACGAGCGGTACGACCGGGCACAAGGGGGAGAGAATGAAGCTGCTGAAGCCTACGGGCGGGGCCCGACGCGAATGGGTGGATTTCGCCAAGGGTGCCGCCATCCTGATGGTCGTGTACTACCACACGTCGTTGTACCTCGGTGACATCGGGGTCGAGAACACTCTCGGCCGCATCAAGGTCGTGTTCGAGCTGTTCCCGATGCCCCTCTTCTTCCTGGTGTCCGGTCTCTTCGGCTCGCGCATCCGCACCTGGAGCTTCGGCGACCTCTGGCGCCGCAGGCTGTACCCGCTGCTCTGGCTCTACGTGGTCTGGTCCGTGATCCGCATGGCCTTCTACCTGGTCGTGCCGCTCGCGAACGGCGGACTCGGCGAGCTCCCCGCGACCGACCCGCTCAACCTGCTCCTGCTGTTCTTCTGGCCCAGCAGCAGCTACTGGTTCATCTACGGCCTCGTCCTCTTCACGCTCGGCGCGTGGCTCCTGCGCAAGGTCGACCACCGCGTGCAGGTCGCCCTCGCCGCGGTGATGGGGACGATGTTCACCACCGGTCTCCTCAACACGACCAACGTGGGCTGGAACCGCATCGGCGCCCTGTTCGTCTTCTTCCTGGTGGGCACGCTCTACTCGAAGAGGATCATCGACTTCGTCGAGCAGAAGGGGAGCCGCGCGTTCCTCTACGTCACTCCGGTCTTCGTCGTGCTGAGCGCGGTGCTCTTCCTCTTCCCGATCCGCTGGGTGCCGTTCCTCGCCCTCGCCGGCCAGATGGCCGCCGTCGCGATGGGCATCCTCGTGTCGCGGGCCCTCTCCCGAGTGCGATTCCTGAACTTCTTCACGATCTGCGGCGAGCGCAGCCTGCACATCTACCTGCTGCACCTCTACTTCATCGTGATCGCCATCACGATCCTGCGGGTGATCCTCCCCGAGGACCGCTCCGAGATCGGCGGCTTCGAGGTGCCGCTGCTTCTGATCGTCATGGTGCTCGCGGTCGTCCTCTCGCTCTTCGTGACCCGCTACCTCTCGAAGGTCAAGTGGATCTACGTCCCCCCGGCCGCCCTCGGCGGCCCCGGCAAGCGGCGCAAGCCCGTGCCCGTCCCTGCGCGCGGCCCCGGAGTCGTCTCCGATCCCGTCGCGGTCCCGGCCGATGAGCCCGGCACCTCCCCCAGTTACGAGAAGAAGAGAGCGGAGTCCCACGAGTGAAGACGACACGAGCACGCAGAGCCGGAGTCCTGGCGGCCGTCGTGGCCGTCGCCCTCGGGCTGGCCGGCTGCTCCTCGCAGCCCGAGCCCGTCCGCACGCCCGACGGCTTCACGACGGAGAAGGCGATCGAGTACCGCTCGGTCGACGGCGTCTCGCTGAAGGCCGACGCCTGCCTCCCCACCGCGGGCGGCACCGACCGCCCCGCGCTGCTGATGCTGCACGGCGGAGGGTTCGTCGACGGCGCCCGCGACGAGGGCGGGATGACCGAGCTCTGCGAGTACTACGCCGAGCGCGGCTTCGTCTCGGTCTCCGTCGACTACCGCCTCCTCCAGGACAGCCGGTACCCCGGCCAGATCGAGGACGCGCAGGCCGCCGTGGAGTGGCTGCGCGAGCCCGCGCAGGTCACGCGCTTCGGCCTCGACCCCGCCCGCATCGGCGTGATGGGCAGCTCCGCCGGAGCGATCATCGGAGCGACCATGGGCACGCTCGGCGAGGGCTCCCTCACCGAGGGCTCGCGGGTCAAGACGGTCGTCGCCTTCTCGGCGGTCGCCGACATGACCGAGACCGGGATGTCGCTGGGCACGCCGGTGCCCGAGGCGAAGGAGCAGATCCTCTCCTACCTGGACTGCGACGAGATCGACTCGACGACCTGCCCGCAGAGCATCCCCGCGTCGCCGATCACCTCGGTCGACTCCACGGACGCCCCGCAGATCTGGCTGACCTCCGAGGACGAGCTCGTCCCGGTCGAGCAGGCCGACGCGATGCAGGTCGCCCTGCAGGACGCCGGAGTGGCGTCCGAAGTCGGCGTGGACGGCTCCGGCCACCACGGGCTCCAGAACAACACCCCGAACAACAAGAAGGCGATCCTCGCCTTCCTGCAGGCCCACCTCTGATCCACCGCTCCCGCGCGAAACCTCGCGGCCGGTTCCGCGCAACGCGGACGACACATCACGACGCTACAGTCAGACCCCCTGCACTCCGGTGCAGTCGACGAAAGGGACACCACACACCATGACCTTGAACGGACTGTTCGCCGGCATCGGCCGGAGGTGGGTCTACATCGTCGCCTTCGCTCTGCTCGGCGCCGTGGCGGCCCTGGTACTCAACGCCGTCCTCCTCCCGCAGTACAAGGCGGACGCACGCGTGTACGTCGCGGTCTCCTCGTCCGGAGTCCTCTCGACCGCGGACCGGGTCGCGGCCAACAGCGCCGCCTCCCAGGCCACGGTCACCTCCGTCGCCCTCGGCACCTCGGACACCGTCCTGCAGGGCGTCATCGACGGCCTCGGCATCGACGAGCCCATCGAGGAATTCGCCAAGCGCGTGACCGTCCTCGCCGAGCCGGAGTCCGTGGTCATCACGATCTCGGCCACCGACCCCTCGCCCGAGCAGGCCGCGGTCATCGCCAATGCGGTCGCCGCCCAGCTCGACGCGGCCGTGAAGGGGGCCGACCCGACGACCACCACGAACGGCGTCGCCGTCCCGCAGATCCAGCTCCAGGTGCTCAGCCAGGCGCTCCCGCCGGAGCTGCCGGTCACCGGTGGCATCCTCGTCCTGCTCGCGCTCGGCATCCTCGGCGGCGCCGTGGTCGGCGTGGGAGTGGCGATCGTGATGACCGCCCTCGACCGCCGCCTCCGCAGCGGCGACGACGTCCGCTCCGCGATCGACCGGCCGCTGCTGGGCATCGTCCCGGTCAAGGCCACCAAGCTCGACGAGATGCTGAACTCGACCGAGATCCCGGCCCGCTACTCGGCCGTCGCGTTCGAGCTCTCCGCCATCGCGCGCACCCGCTCGTACTCCTCCTTCGCGATCGCCCCGGCGTCCGAGAAGACCCCGCACACCGCCAGCGCGGTGCTGCTCGCCAAGGCGCTGGCCGTGCTCGGCTCGTCCGTCGTGATCGTGGACGGCACCGCCGAGGGCTCTGCTCTCGCTTCCGCCTCGGGCGGACGCCCGGGCCTGCGCGAGGTGCTCGCCGGAGCCGCCTCGCTCGACGACGCGATCATCAAGCGCTCGACCGACCGCGTCGACCTGCTCCCCGCGGGCGGCGCCCAGGCCGGCACGCCGATGCCGACCGACGCCCTCCGCGCGCTGGTCGAGGAGCTCGAGAAGGTCTACGACATCGTCCTGATCGTCACCGGCACTCTCGGCGCGACCGAGCAGTCGCCGACCTTCCGCGGTGTGGCCGACGGCGCCGTCCTCGTCCTGATCGAGGGCAAGGTCGACTCGCCCCAGGCCGCCGCCGACGTGCACTGGATCGAGACCGCCGGCACCCCCGTGGTCGGCGCGGTCGTCCTGGCCCGCCACAAGCTGCAGAAGGCCCCCGCGATCGTCTGATCGCGTCCTCGCACGCTGCGGAAGAGCGCACCCCGGCCCCGGCCGCGGTGCGCTCTTCCGCATCCGGGGACTGCGCGGTGCCCGGCGGGGGCCCGGCTTGCCCTCTGTCCGGACCCAGCCGGCCCCTCCGACGCCTGGCCGGCACTCCAGCCCCCTCCACCCCTCCGCGAGCCCGCAGAACTCGCGGTACTCGCGCGCGACTCCGCCCACCTCCGCGGACTCGGCAGGAGGCGGCGTCACCGTCCGGGCCCGCGGGCTCTCCGGGGCCTGGCCCACCCGTCCGTCCTTCCCCAGCGTCTCCAGCGCCCGCCGTGGCCTGATCACGTGCCTCACCGGCTCCCGGGAGCCCGCTCACCCCGCGAGCCCCCACAAGTCGCAGTACTCGCGCGCGACTCCGCCCACTTCTGCGTGCTGGAGAGGCGCGGGCGCGTCAGCCGGGCTCTGATCGCGTCACCGTCCGACCGGCCCACTCCTGCGGCCCCGGAGACGCCGAGCGCCCGCCCGCGCCCTCGCGAGTCCGCGGTGGTCGCGGTCGTCGCGCGCGACTCCGCCGACTCGCGCGTGGTCGGCGGGAGGCGGGCACACGCAGAACCGCCGCCGTCGAGGGGACGACGGCGGCGGTTCTGTGCGCGGGCAGCGGATCAGGTCACGGCGTGCAGGCCACGTTCCCGATCAGGTCCTTCCCGGAGTTGGAGCAGCTCAGCGTGTTGCCGCTGGTGGACCAGTTGGACGGCTGGTGGAGGTAGACCACCGCGTTGCTGGTCTTCAGCGCGAGGTTCCCGCTGATCGTGTTGTCGTTGCCCGAGCCGTCGGCGCGGGTGATCACCTGGTAGCCGTAGGTGGTGGTGCCCGCGGCGGAGTTGCCCGCGGCCAGCCAGCCGTTGCCCGAGACGAGGATCAGCGAGACCACGTCCGAGGCGAGCCGCGATCCGCCGACGACCGTGTTCCCGATGATGTCGCCGTCGAGGGTGCCCTCCTTGGCCTCGATCGGCTCGGCGCCGGTGTCGCTGATCGTGTTGTCCACGACCGCGATGCGGGCCGTGCGGTCCGGATCGCAGTCGTTGTACTCGCACCAGTTGCGGTCGGAGGTGCCGACGTAGACGCCCTCGCCGTACTTGGCGGAGACGAGGCCGGTGCGGCGGATGGTGCTGCCGACGATCAGGGAGTCGGTGGTCTGGCTGCGGAAGTGGACCGCCTCGTAGCCGATCTCGCTCACCGTCAGGCCGGCCATCTGGACGCCCTTGCTGGCGAGCACCTGGATGCCCTGGAAGGAGCTGCGGACCGAGAAGCCCACGAGGTGCACGTCGCTCACCGTGTTCAGGATGAGCGCGGTGCCGCTCGAGGTGGATCCGGAGGTGAGGACCGCGTTGGGCGAGCCGCAGATCCAGATCGAGCCGGGCTGGGCGGCGGTGCCGCGGAGGGCGAACTTGCCGGTGTAGACGCCGTCGGCCAGGCGGATGACGTCGCCGGAGGAGGGGTTGGTCAGGGCCGTGACGAGCTGCGCCGAGGTCGACACCGTCTTGGTGGCGGCGGGGCAGTCGAAGGCCGCGAGCAGCGAGGCGCGGGAGGCGAGGATGTCGGCCGAGGTGGTGGCCGACTCCTTCAGCCGCGAGTCGCGGCCGGCGTCGTCGGTCGCCGTGACGGTGTACGTGTAGGCGCGTCCCGCCTCGGCGGTCTCGTCGCGGTACTGGCGCACCGGGTCGGCGACGGTGCCGACGACCGTGTCGCCGGAGCCGTCCTCGTTCGAGCGGTGCACGTCGTACGAGACGACCCGCGAGCTGAAGGGCGCGTCCCAGGCGACGGTGTAGCCGTCGGTCAGGGGGGAGAGCTCCACGGCGTCGGTCGCGAGGCCGTCCTCGGCGAGGACGAACGCGTCGATGATCAGGTTCTTGTCGGTCGACTTGGAGTTCTTCGTCCCCGTGTAGGAGATGGTCACGGTGTGCGTGCCCTCGGCGAGGTCGGTCGTCTCGTAGACCGGCACCTGGTACTGCGCGGTCGAGCTGTAGCGGTCGACCTTGGTGACGGGTCCGCCGTCGACCGAGACCGCGGCGATGCCGGAGGAGGAGGTCTTTCGGCTGATCCAGCGCCACGACGTGCCGACGAAGGTGAACTTCACCGATCCGGCGGACGTCAGGTACTTCATCCCGCCTCCGCTGTCGCCGCCGGCCATCGATCTCCACGAGCCGGTGTACTGCAGCGCGGGGTCGGTCTCCTGCACGAGGAGGCTGGTCGCTCCGGAGGGGTCGAGCACGGGGCCGTCGTCCTCGCCGCCGCCGGTCTCGTCGGTCGGCTCCTCGGTGGCGGGAGTCGCGCGGGTGATGTCGAACGCGTCGATGACGAGGTTCTTGTCGCTCGCGGAGCTGTTGGCCGTGCCGCTCCACGCGATCTTGACCGTGTGGACGGTGTCGGCGAGGTCCTTCTTCGTGAACACCGGGACCTGGTACGCCGTGGTCTTCGTGTACCGGTCGACCGAGGTGCTCGCGCCGTCGACCGTGACGGTGGCGATTCCGGCGGAGGCGGTGGTGCGGCTGACCCAGCTGAAGCCGGTGCCGCGGAAGCTGAACGAGACGGAGCCGGTGCTGTTGAGGAACTTGATCCCGCCGCCGCTGTCGCCGCCCGTCATCGTGCGCCACGAGCCGCTGTAGGTCAGCGAGGAGTTCGTCTCCTGGATCCGCGTGCTCTGCCCGGCGCCCGGGTCGAGAGTGGCCGCGGAGGCGGCGGGCGCCGTGAGGGGGGCGACCAGGATGCCGAGAGCGGCGATCAGAGCGGTGGTGAGGGAGAGGCGTGCGCGTCGTCGGCGAGGGCGGGTCGGGTCTGGCGTCGTCTGAGGATTCACGATCGGCTCCGGGTCTTCGAGGGGGCGTCGGGGGCGGTTCGAGGGGGCTGCTCAAGGGGGTGGTGCTGGTCCTCCCGACGCTATAGACGGGCCTTGCGACTGATGGCTGGATGAGACGGATTCAGGTTGTAGTGCCCCATTCGGGCGTGGTGGTCGGGCCTGTATCAGCGATTCCGCTGAAGGACTGGCGAACCGCCGCGCATGCGTGTACACGGAACGGTCACACGCGCTGTCGACGACGGATCGGAGGGCGGATGTCGGATCGGGAGGGGACTCCGGGGATGCCCGTCCGCGGAATGGACGAGGGGGAGTGCTGGTCGGTCGAGGAACGGCGACCCTACCCGGCGACTCTGGACACGGCCCCGGGCCGGGCCGCTGGGCGAGAGAATTGACCGGGCGTTCACCGGGCCGACCCCGCGCCGAAACACTGCGATGATGGGCTCTCCACTGGTGATCGCCGTCGCACCCGCGTCGCGGATCACCCGCCGCGGGCGAGCGGCGGTCCCGACGAGAGGGAGGACGCGATGGACACGGCCACGACCGCGACCGGCGACCGCCCGTCCACCCCGCCGTCCCGGGAGCGCCCGAGGCGCCCCCGGGTCCGCGCTCGCACCGTGATCGGACGGCTCCTGCTCGTCCCCCTCGTGATCCTCGCCCTCTTCGGCGCCGGGATCCCGCTCTACGTCACGCCCCCGATCGACCCGATCCCCGAGCAGGCGGACGCGGTCTTCGTGCTCGGCCCGTCCACGAGGGCGCGCGTCGAGTTCGCCCGCCGGATCATCACCTCCGGAGCGACGGACACGATGGTGCTCTCGGTCGGCCCCGGCGAGATGAACGCTCCCTACGAGGCCAAGAAGTACAAGAAGTGCAACGAGCCCGGCGGCGACGTCCTCTGCTACTCCGCCGACCCGCTCACGACCCAGGGAGAGGCCCGGCAGCTGCGCGACATGGCCGAGCAGTACGGCTGGGACCACGTCATCGTGATCACCAACGCCTCCCACCTCGTGCGCGCCGAGATGATCATCGAGCGCTGCTACTCCGGAGAGCTCTCGATGGTGCCCTCGGGCGAGCCGATGGGCCTGGACTACCTGGTGAACCAGTACGTCTACCAGACCGGCGCCTTCCTCAAGGCCTTCCTGGTCACCAACGGCTGTTGACGCGAGCACTCCTCCTCGAGCCGCCGAGCCCGCCTGCGCTAGTCTGCCCGGGGCGCCATCGGCCCCGAGCCCGCTCCTGCGGAGCCCGGCCGGCCCGGCCCACGACGGCAGCGCGGCAGGAGGATCGACCGGGGAGACCCGCGACGCTCCCCGCTCCGCACCGGTCACCCCCACGCGAACCCCTCCGAAAGGCCCGCCCGTGACACCTGCCCGATCGATCTTCGCCGTCGGCCGCGGCCAGTACGAGAACATCGGCGACATCATCCTGCGTCGCCAGCTCCTCGACTGGCTCCGCGAGTCGGGTCCGCTCCACGTCTACGTGGGCCACTCGCCGTGGGGCTACGACGACGGCCTGCGCCTGGGCCCGGACGACACGGTGTACCGCTCGCTCCTGCGCTGGTACGCGGCGCTCGCCCGCGAGGCCCTCGCCGGCCGGGCGAACTCGGTGTTCAAGCCGGGGGAGATCCAGCTGACCCTGATCGGGATGAAGGAGCACCTCGTGATGCTCCCGGGCATCGCCCTGGTGCGCCTCGGCGGCGGCCGCGTGATCCGCGCCGGCGTGGGCACCCGCAACTTCGCCCCGCTGCCCCGCGCGATCATGTGGCCCTCGATGGCGCTCTCGAGCTACACCCGCTGGCGCGACGACAAGACTGCCGGCTACATGCGCGTCGGCGCCGCCATGCCCGACCTCGGCTACGGCGAGGGCTCGAGCGACGCGGAGCTGACCGCGTTCGCCGCGCAGCCCGACGAGGAGCGGCGCGTTCTGGTCCTCTCCCTCCGCGAGGACCACGAGGTGGACGCCCGCCCCTATCCCGAGCAGGAGTGGCTGGCCGCGATCAAGGGCTTCGCCGAGCGCGAGGACCTCGACATCGTCGTCGTCACGCAGGTCGCCGTCGACGCCGAGCGCTCCCGCCGTCTCGCCGCCGACCTCGACGCGGACATCCTCGACTGGGATCCGGCGCACACCCACGACGAGCACGAGATCCTGCTGCGCGAGCTCTACCGCACGGCCCGCGTCGCGATGAGCGACCGGCTGCACGTGATCATCATGGCGTTCACCGAGGGCGCGGCCCCGGTGAGCCTGCAGATGGACGGATCGACGAAGGCCTCGCGCCACTTCGAGACCATCGGGATCCACGACGTCACGGTCGACATGTCCCGGACGACCCCGGCCGCCGGCGTCGAGACCTTCTCCGCCGTCGTCGCCCGCCGGAGCGAGCTGCTCGAGAAGCTGCTCGTCGCCCGCGGGCGCCTCCGCGGCGTCCGCGACGACATCCAGGCGCTGCTCGCCGTGCCGCCCCGCAGCCGCCCGGCCGCCGCGGCAGCCCCTGCCGGCCCGAAGACGCGGGTGTACCACGTCGGCCGCAGCGGAGAGGTCCCCGGAGGCATGACGCAGGTCGTCAACGGGTACCTGCGCTGGCCGTTCGAGCGCTCGGACGTCCGGGTGATCTCCTCCCGCACCGCTCCGGGCGAGCACGTCGCCGCGGCCCGCCTGGCCGCCGGCGCCGCCGCCCGCATCGTCGCGATCGCGCGCCGCGAGCCCGGCGCCGTGATCGTCGTCCACCTCTCGGAGCGCGGCTCGTTCCTCCGCGAGGGGTCCCTCCTCCGCCTCGCGCACCGCCTGGGCCTGCGCACGGTCGCCCACCTGCACGGCAGCGAGTTCGCCGCCTTCACCGCCGCGCACCCGCGCCTGGTGAAGGACGTGCTGCGCAGCGCGGACGAGATCATCTCGCTCTCGGAGGAGACCTCGGCGATCTGCCGCCGCTACGTCGCCGCCGAGCGCGTGCACCTCGTGCCCAACGCGCTCGAGCAGGGCACCCCGCGCGAGAAGACCCGCACCGTCGTCTTCGGCGGCGTGGTCAGCCACCGCAAGGGCGTCGACGTGCTGCAGAAGGCGTGGGCGCAGGTCGAGGGCAAGGAGGGCTGGCGCCTGCTGGTCGCCGGTCCGATCCGCGAGCCGGAGGTCGTCGACCGCGGCGTCCCGGGGATCGAGTTCCTCGGCTCGCTCGAGAACGCCCGCCTGCTCGCCCTGCTCGACGAGGCGTCCATCGCCGTCCTGCCCTCGCGCGACGAGGCGATGCCGATCTTCATCCTCGAGGCCCTCGCCCGCGACGCGGCCGTCGTCTCGACCGCGGTCGGCGGCATCCCCGAGGTCCTCGGCGACGGCTGCGGCCGCGTTGTCGCGCCCGGAGACGTCGAGGGCCTCGCCGCCGCGCTGACCGAGCTCATCACCGACGAGGACGCCCGGGCCGAGGTCGTCGAGAAGGCCGGGGCGCGCTTCCGCGAGCGCTTCTCCGCCGACGCCGTGTTCCCGCGGGTCGAGGAGGTCTGGCTCGGCTGAGCCGCCTGCGACTTCGCCCCGGATCGCGCCCCGGGCCCCGCTCCGGGCCTGGGCGGAGCCGCGGGAGCGTAAAATCGCTGGAGTCCGCGTCGCCGTGCCGTCGCGCGCCCAGCCGTCCGCTCCCGGACGCCTTCTCCCTCCATCCCAGAGAGGCTCGACCGTGGCCATCGCCGCCGACTCCGACCGCCGCCTGTGGACCCTGCCCCTCGCGCGCGCCGTGATCGCGGCGGTCGCCGGCTGCGTCGTCACCTTCTCGCCCGACCACGGGCCCGCCTTCGGCCTCGCCGTCTTCGGCGGCTTCGCGATCGCGACCGGCGCCGTCTCGCTCGCCCTCGGGCTCCGCAGCTGGAGCGGCCGGGCCCGCCCGCTCGCCCTCGGCTCCGCGGTGCTCACCCTGGTCGCCGGAGTCGCGGCGCTCGTCGCGCTCCCGGTCGCCAACCTGCTCTCCTTCGTCGCCCTCGTCGCCGGCTGGGCGCTGCTCTCCGGCTTCCTCGAGTTCTCGAGCGGCCGCCGCGGTCAGGGCCTCGCCGCCCGCGACTCCGTGATCGTCGGCATCGGCACGATGCTCCTCGGCGCCGCCTTCGGACTCCTCCCGCCCCATCCCGTCGTCACCGTCGGCCTCCTCGGCGCCTACGCCGTGATGGTCGCCGTGTTCCTCGCCATCGCGGCGTTCTCGCTCAAATGGGCCGCCGGCGCCGACGCAGCCACCGGACACGATCCCGTCGCCCCCACGACACCGACCTCCGGAGGAGACCGATGACCGCCGAAGGCCAGCAGCCCGACCCCGCCTCTCCCGCCGACCGCGCCTCGGCGGCCGACTCCGCCCCGCCGCGCGACCCCGGCGAGTTCACGCCCCGCACGTTCCAGCCGACCCGCAAGGACCGCCTGCGCCCGCTCGAGCTCATCGGCTTCTCCGCGGTGATGGCGGCCTTCGTCGGCCTGGTCGTCATGCTCTCGACCCGCGAGCCGGTCGTCGCGCTCATCTCGTTCGGCGTCGCCTTCATCGTCGTGCTCGTCGCGATCGCCATGTTCTCGCTGACCTTCAAGCCGGACGAGGCCGAGATCGCGGACATCGACGAGCAGGACTCCGCACACTAGGCGAGGGACGGCTCCGCCGCTCCCAGTCGGCCGGGAGCACGCCGCGCGGGCGGATAGTCCCTTCCGCCGCGCATGCTGATGGAGCAGCCCGGAGGGCGTGTCGAGATCCCGCCTGCGCACGCGGGCGCCGCTTCCGCGTCGGTGGTCGCGCGTAGCGTGCGGAGGGTGGCGGAGGCGATCGGGCGGTGGTGGCAGAGGCGGCGGTTCTCGCGCGGCGCCGACGTCCCCTACGCGGTCGGCACCTACCGGGAGGCCTGGGCGTCCTACCCTGTCCTGGTGCGGCAGTACCGGCCCGAGTACAACGAGGGCATCGTGCTCAGCCAGATCCCGCCCGCGGCCGACGTGTACCTGTGCTGGCTCTGCGACGCCGGACACGTCTTCGTCGCCACTCCCGAGGAGCAGCGCCACCGTCCCGGCCGGGAGCGGCGCCGCTCCCGGCCGGGACGGTGGCGCTGCTCCTCGGGAGTGGCGACGAA